>JBFJVR010000379.1:0-3330 GCA_041624095.1 Oleiphilaceae bacterium | reverse complement strand
TCGCTAATCTAAGTAAAAGGGGTAAAGCTTTCGTGTCTGCGGTGCTAGACTCAAATGCATGCGTCTATTAATTTTACTGAGCTAATTCATGGCAAGAGCGACCATTTGGTTTTTTATTCTGTTGTTAGCTGCGTGTGCCAGCTTCGACAGAACCAATATTCGCCCCGGAGATCGCGTATTCGGGCCGGGTTATTCATTTGAGGTACCCACCGAGCAGGCGTGGTTTGCGAGTGAGTACGGTACGGGGCACCGAATGAAGCTTAACCAGATTAATGGTGACGATAGTTACAGTATTTTGGTGTCGCTCAACCGCGGCCCGATGAGAGGTATGTACCCGAGCGCAGAGGCGCATCTGGCCGTGTTTGAGAAGTATTATCAGCGTCGTTTACCTCGGGGGTTTCGGGTGCAGCAGCACGAAGCGAATGCCGATGCACGCTATGGTGAATTGTGTATTCGTTACCTGATTTCAGGAGAAGACTGGACCGGCCGAAATAAGCGAGGGCCAGCGTTGGTCGATACTATCGGGTTGACCTGTGCCCACCCCGAGATAGCAAATGTACTGGTTAATTTTGAGTTGTCGCGGCGCTACGAAGAAGCTGCGGAGCCTATAGAGCTGGCTTCGTTTGCAGATTCCCTGTTTGCCTCGATCGAATATCGTAGCCTTAATTAGCAGCGGGCAACAAACGTTTCCCGGCTCCCGTTCGACACCTGCTGTGCTTGACGTTCGGCCAATTTGGACTATGTTTTAGCAGACTTGGCCTTGTTCGGAATTACCTCTATGTTTCTAGCGATAAGTCGATTCAAAGTTAAAAATAATATGCACAAAGAGGTTGGCGAGGCGTTTAGCAAGCGGCCTCATTTGGTTGACCAAATTGAGGGCTTTATTGATATGGAGGTCTACCAGCCTAAAGACGACGACAAGGAGTTTTGGTTACTTACCCGTTGGCTTAATGAAGAGATGTTTCTAGCTTGGCATCATAGTGACGCGCATAAAGCCTCCCATAAAGGTATTCCTAAAGGGCTTAAGCTTGACCCGGAATTCACCTTTGTGCGCTATTTTAATAAAGTGGCCGACTAAAGAAGCTATATATGAACAAGCAGCTCGAATTAAGTCCCGAGGTTTACCCGGTTCTGTCAGAAGCGATTGTCGAAGCGCATTACTTGCTGAATCCAAAACTGCCCCAGCTTTATGGGCCCGAAGGGAAACAAAAATGCGTGGATGACGCTGTTATTCATCTGACCTACCTGCAGCAGGCACTTGATAATCAGAGTGAACAGCTTTTTGTAGATTATATCGCTTGGGCTAAAACCTTATTTGAAGGAATCAACTTGCCGGTGTCTCATTTAGCCGAGCATCTTAGTGTGATGGGCGAGGTTCTGCGGCAGCGTCTAACGCAAGATGCAGCGGGTAAGGTAAGTAAAATTCTCATTGCAGCTGAAAATCAGTTAGGCGAAAAATCTCAGCTTGACCATACCTTTCTTGATGAACAGTCGCCACTTTACGATCTTGCCAGGGAGTACCTGGATTTGCTGTTGGCGTCGAACCGCACTGGTGCCAGCCAATTGATAATGGCGGCAGTAAAAGACAATCAGATACCGGTGCAGGACATTTATCTGAAGGTCTTCCAACCCTGCCAGCGAGAGGTCGGCCTACTTTGGCAAACCGGCCGGATCAGCGTTGCCCAGGAGCATTTTTGCACGGCAGCGACGCAGCTTTGTATGTCGCAATTATACCCCTACACTTTTTCTTCCAAGAAGAATGGCAAGGTATCCGTTATTACCTGCGTGCAAGGTGAGCTTCATGAAGTTGGTGTGCGTATGGTTGCTGACTTGCTTGAAATGAATGGTTGGGATGCCTTTTATTTAGGTGCCAACGTGCCAACTGATAGTGTGCTTAAGTTTATCGAAGAAAAACAACCCGATATGATAGGTATTTCGGCGACCATTACCGGCCACTTACCTCAGGTAAAAGAGCTGATTCAAAAGGTTCGTGAAATAGAAAAGCAACACATTTTTATTATGGTCGGTGGCTACCCGTTTAACATTTCGCCCGAGCTTTACCTTGAACTGGGTGCAGATGCTCACTCGACCGATGCTAAACTCGCCATAGATATGGCCGATCAACTTGCTTCACCGGCAAACTAATATGCGAAACTCAACCGGCCTCGCGATCGAGGTAGACAAAACCGGGAAGGTCGTTAATGTCCTGTATAACGATCTTGGTACAGACATCGCTGTAGGGTCTTTGTTTCCAACCATCCTTCATCAGGGGGAATTCGCTGCCGCGCTTAATTTTCTAAACCGGCTGAAGTCTGAAAAAATGCTATTCGATATACCGCTTTCTATCACCCTGGAGGGGGTTGCAAGAAGCTTCTATTTTACCGGGGTTTTTCGGGGCGAGCTAAGCGTGTTGATGGCATCCAACAACCAAGGCTTGGATGCGTCGGTTTACGATGAAATTGCTAAGGTCAATAATGAGCTTGCCAATCAGCTGCGCGAGTCGATGAAAAGCAATATGCAAAAACAGAGCGAGTTGAGCGAACCCCAGCTCGAAGAGTTCTCTAAATTGAATAATGAGCTGGTCAACATACAACGAGAACTCAATAAATCCAATCGCAAACTTGCCGAATTGAACGAGCAAAAGAACGAACTAATTGGTATCGCCGCCCACGATTTGCGCAACCCCTTAAGTGTGATAAGTGGCTATATACAGTTCGTAAAAGGTACCAGTGACACCCTCAACGATGCGCAGAATCAGATGCTCGATAAGGCAATTGATACGGCCAACAAAATGACCTCCATGCTGGAAGATCTTTTAGATATAAGCGAACTGGAGTCGGGCAAAGTTGTGCTTAACCTGAGCGAGGTTGATATTGACGCACTCATACAGGAAAGTGTTGAGCTAAATCAGGTGATTGCAGACCGCAAAAAAATCACCCTTCATTATGCTTCGCCGGGTGAAGTCACTCTGAGAATGGATGCGCCAAAAATAGAGCAAGTTATTAATAACTTTGTAAGTAATGCGATCAAATATTCGCATGCAGATACCCGTGTTGACGTTACGCTTGAAAAGCAAGCTGAGTCGATCAAGGTCACGGTGCGTGATGAAGGACAAGGGATTCCGAAAGACGAAGTGCAAAGGGTATTTGAGCCTTTTAGAGTCACTAGCGTTAAATCGACGGGGGGAGAAAAATCGACCGGTTTAGGGCTCGCCATTACTAAAAAAGTTGTCGAAGCACACAGGGGCACTATAGGGATTAAAAGCAAGGTAGGCGAGGGCTCGGAGTTTTATTTTACACTTCCGTTTAATCAGGCTTAGCTTGGCAGTGC
>JBFJVR010000378.1:0-3331 GCA_041624095.1 Oleiphilaceae bacterium | reverse complement strand
TCGTGGCGAATGGTGATTTGCGGTTCTACGGGTAATTGACCTTCGTCGGCCAAGGTTGTGTTGGCCAGACTAATACTCATTGCAAGCACACTAATGGGCGCGATGAGTTTGGCTAACCGTGTCTGTGTATTTGTGAGTCGCGAGACCATGTTCGTTCTACCCATTAAATCAAAAGAAACTGCGTCAATTGGTTTAAGCTTGTCATGAAATTCCCTACTATAGCAACCTGTTTTCGCCATACTCATCATAGAGAAATAATCGGGATCCCATGGATAATCAATCAACTACTGCGCCAACCGTTTTGGTTGATGGCTCGTCATATTTGTTTCGTGCTTATCACGCCTTGCCTCCGCTGAATAATTCCAAGGGGCAGCCGACCGGGGCTATAAAAGGCGTGATCAATATGATTCGCAAACTGCAACAGGACTATCCCGAGTCGAAGGTAATCGTCGTTTTCGATGCCAAGGGTAAAAACTTTCGCCACGACCTTTACCCAGAATACAAAGCCAATCGTCCGCCCATGCCCGACGACTTGCGCTCGCAAATAGAGCCGATCCTGAAAATTATTGAAGCGATGGGTTTGCCCCTGCTTATTGTGCCTGAAGTAGAAGCCGATGATGTGATCGGCGTATTAGCCAACCAGGCCACCGAGCGTAAAATTGACGTAGTGATTTCGACTGGCGATAAAGATATGGCCCAGTTAGTAAGTGAACATGTAACGCTTATCAATACGATGACGGGCGTGATTATGGATGAGCAGGGCGTGGTCGAAAAGTTTGGTGTACGTCCCGACCAGATTATTGACTATCTGGCGCTAGTGGGGGATTCGGTCGACAATATTCCCGGCGTGCCAAAGTGCGGGCCAAAAACGGCGGTTAAGTGGTTGACTGAACATCAGAGCATGCAAGGAGTTATCGACAATGCCGACAAAGTGGGAGGCAAGATAGGCGAATATTTGCGCGCTAGTATCGAAACGCTGCCGCTGTCGTATGAACTGGCGACCATAAAAACAGATATCGAACTGCCTGAAAGCCTGGAACAAATTCAACATCAGCCGGCTGATCAAGACGCCCTGCTCGACTTATTCGAGGAGTTTGAATTCAGGTCTTGGGTCAAGGAGTTGAAGTCAGCAACGAGCGCCAATGAAGGAAATGTGCCGTCCGCTGCACCCGCTATTGACGCCGAGGTGTTAGTGACTGAACGAAACTACCAGACAATTCTCGACAAAGACGCCTTCAATAATTGGATGGACAAGTTAAAATCGGCACCGTACTTCGCCTTCGACACCGAAACCACTAGTCTCAACTATATGGAAGCCAAGGTCGTCGGGGTGTCATTTTCGGTGGCCGCAGGCGAAGCCGCTTACGTGCCTTTTGGTCATGATTATATTGATGCGCCCGAGCAACTGGACGAAAGTTGGGTGTGGCAGCAGCTCAAGCCGCTACTTGAAGACCCCGAGCTGAAAAAAGTAGGTCAGAATCTTAAGTACGATAAAAACGTGCTGGTGAATCACGGTATTGATTTGCGAGGCATCGCACACGACACCATGGTGGAGTCCTACGTGCTAAATTCGACCGCCTCACGGCACGATATGGACACGCTTGCCGAGAAACACTTGGGCCGGACAACGATTCACTTCGAGGATATTGCAGGCAAGGGAGCGAAGCAAATCAGCTTCAACCAGATTGCGATTGAAACCGCTGCACCCTATGCCGCCGAAGATGCGGATATCACCTTGCAGTTGCACGAAACCCTCTACCCAAAACTTGCCGAACACGAGAAACTGTGTCAGGTTTACGAAAAAATAGATAAACCTCTGGTGGCAGTGTTATCGCGTATCGAACGCACGGGTGCCAAAGTGGATGCGCACTTGCTGGGCCAGCAAAGTCAGGAGCTTGCCGCTCGCATCGATGAAATACAAAAAGAGGCTTATGACCAAGCCGGTGAAGAGTTCAACCTGAGTTCGCCAAAGCAGCTGCAAGCACTGTTCTTTGAGAAACTGGGTCTACCGGTGATCAAGAAAACCCCAAAAGGGCAGCCCTCGACAGCTGAACCGGTGTTGCAGGAGCTGGCCCTTGACTACCCCTTGCCTCGCTTGATTCTGGAGCACCGCAGCCTGTCTAAACTCAAGACCACCTACACCGACAAGCTCCCCAAACTGATTAACCCCGCTACCGGCCGCATCCATACTTCGTATCACCAAGCAGTAACCGCAACCGGGCGTTTGTCCTCAAGTGATCCGAACTTGCAGAACATTCCTATTCGAACTGAAGAGGGGCGTCGTATACGTCAGGCCTTTGTGGCCCCCGAGGGTTATAAACTCATCGCTGCTGACTATTCCCAGATCGAATTACGCATTATGGCGCACTTATCTCAGGACGAAGGCTTATTGAGTGCCTTTGCTAAGGGCGAAGACGTGCATAAGGCAACTGCGGCTGAAGTATTTGACGTCGCCTTGAATGAAGTAAACGCAGATCAGCGTCGTAAAGCGAAGGCGATTAATTTCGGTTTGATTTATGGCATGTCGGCCTTTGGCTTAGCCAAGCAGATAAAAGTCGAGCGCAAAGAAGCCCAGGCTTATATTGATCGTTACTTCGAGCGTTATCCTGGCGTGCTCGACTATATGGACAGAATACGTGCGCAGGCGCATGATGATGGTTATGTTGAGACGGTGTATGGGCGCAGGCTCTATTTGCCCGATATCAATGCCCGCAATAAAATGTTGCAGCAAGCCGCAGAGCGCACGGCAATCAATGCGCCGATGCAGGGAACGGCAGCAGATATCATCAAACGGGCTATGCTAACAGTAGATACATGGCTGGCCGAGACGCAGCTCGAAGCCTGTATGATCATGCAAGTTCACGATGAGTTGATAGTTGAAGCGCCCGCTAGTCAGGCTGCTGAGGTTGCCGAGGAACTGTCGTCACTGATGATGGGGGCCGCGAATTTAGATGTGCCCTTAATTGTAGAAGCAGGCATTGGTGATAACTGGGATGAAGCACATTAGCAGGGCCCATAATAATTAATTCGCTATTATCAGGTGTGGGAATTGCTCCCACCAAACAGTAAAACAACAGATGGAGTAGCTTATGAAAAAGGTTTTTTCAGTGATTGTGATCTTGGTACTGCTATTAGCGGCGGCCGCATATTGGTTGATGGGCAACCTCGACCAGATTGTTCACGACCAGATTGAAACACAGGGTTCCAAGGTGCTCGGTGTTCCGGTGCGCTTGGAGAAAGTCACCTTGAAGCTTCTCGATGGCTTGGGCGAGTTGCAGGGGTTTTCTATAGACAATCCCAAAGGCTTTAGTGACAACAAGTTAATGACCTT
>JBFJVR010000377.1:0-3333 GCA_041624095.1 Oleiphilaceae bacterium | reverse complement strand
CATGGCACAGCGCTCTGGCTTCTGGCGCGGCTCTTAGTATTCTGGTTGGAATGCTGGTGCCGGTCATCATGCCGGGCTTGATCGACATGTTAATGGAAATGGCGGATCAGGTATTTCGTGAATTGGCAAAAAATGCCGAAACCGAATACAGCCCCGAACTCCAGGATTCATTTCGGTCAATGATGATTGCCAGCTTTGCCGCATCGTTTTACGGCATGGCGGTGGGCTCGCTGTTTATGGCCCGCTCGTGGCAGTCGCGCTTATACAACCCAGGTGGTTGGCGAGAAGAGTTTCATCAACTGCGCTTAAGTCCGCAGGTGGTACTCGGCTTCGTTGTACTTGCTTTGCTTGCGCCCTATATCGGGGTGAACGAAGCGCTGGTGTTGTTGGTGTTTGCTGTACCCATAGTAATCTGTGGGTTGGCTTTAGTGCACGGAGTGATCGGCAAGAAAAAATTAGGTGGGCAGTGGTTATTCGGCTTTTACTTTTTGGCCGTGATGCTGTTTCCGACGATTCTGGTGCTGGTGTCGATGCTGTCGATACTGGACAGCGTGATTGATTTCAGGCGCAGAATTCGCGGAGCAGAGCAGGCTTAACCGCCGCACACAGATTGATTAATGAATGATTAATTGAGGATAGCGAGATGGAAGTAATTCTACTCGAGAAAGTGGGTAAACTGGGCGCACTTGGTGATAAGGTGTCTGTAAAGTCAGGTTACGGTCGTAACTTTCTGGTGCCTTACGGTAAAGCCGTTCCAGCAAATGCAGCCAATGTGGCTGAATTTGAAGCGCGTCGTGCGGATCTTGAAAAAGCCGCTGCCGAGAAGCTAGCTGCTGCCGAAGCACGTGCAGAACAACTGAACGACAAAGCGGTTACCATTACCTCTAAAGCAGGTGACGAAGGTAAGCTGTTTGGTTCAATCGGTGTGCGTGATATCGCCGATGCAGTTACAGCTGCGGGCGTTGAAGTCAGCAAGTCTGAAGTACGTTTGCCAGAAGGGCCATTGCGTGCCGTAGGCGATTACGACGTAGACGTGCAATTGCACAGTGACGTAACAGCGGTTGTTAAACTGACTATCGTTGCTGAGTAATTCTGCAAAGAGTTTGCTGTACAGTGAGCTAGTGTAAGTTCCATTGTTGTTTATGGGGCAAGTGTCGTGGCTTGTGCCAATGCAACAGTGAGAGCGGTGCAGCAATACATCTTCTAAGGCTTGGGAATATCCTGTATATTCTCAGGCCTTAATTCGTTATAGATCCGGAAAATTCCTAGCGCGCCAAATCAGGAGCAGTCAGATTGTCGGTTGTTGAGAAAGATACCCTTGGCTTCAAAACGCCACCCCATTCGATAGAAGCCGAGCAGTCTATATTAGGTGGCTTATTGCTGGATAACAGTAAATGGGACGTGGTGGGCGATAAAGTACTGGAAGAAGACTTTTATCGTCAGGATCATCGTTTGATTTATCGTGTCATCAGTCGTCTTTGCAATGCAGGTGACCCCGTCGATGTTGTAACGGTTGCTGAAGAGCTTGAGCGTGTTAAAGAGCTGGAAAACGTCGGTGGCATGGCGTATCTGGGGGAATTAGTTGAGAAGACGCCCAGTGCAACCAATGTGCGGGCCTATGCTGATATTGTTCATGAGCGCGCGGTATTACGACGTTTGATCTCGGTCTCGGGAGAGATAGCCGACAGTGCATTCAATACCAACGGTCGTTCAACCACCGACCTGCTAGACGAGGCTGAGCGCAAAGTCTTTCAGATATCCGAAAGCAGTGCTGGGCAAGAAGGCGGCCCCCAGTTTGTTAACCCAGTCCTGACTAAAACCCTCGAACGTATTGATGAGTTATTTAATTCGACAGATTCCATTACCGGGGTAACGACTGGGTTCAAGGATCTGGATGAAATGACTTCAGGCCTGCAGCCTTCCGATTTGGTGATTGTTGCGGCGCGCCCTTCGATGGGTAAGACCGCATTCGCAATGAACCTGGTTGAAAGTGTCGTAATTAAGGCCGAGAAGCCCGTGCTGGTGTTCAGCATGGAAATGCCCGCCGACTCAATTTTGATGCGGATGATCTCGTCGCTAGGGCAGATCAACCAGACGCGCGTGCGCTCCGGTAAGCTCGAAGAAGACGATTGGCCGCGCTTGACCTCGGCGGTCAGTATGCTTAAAGACAAGCCCCTCTATATTGATGACACTGCGGGTCTTAGCCCAACGGAATTGCGTTCGCGGGCGCGCAGGGTAGCGCGGGAAATAAAACAGGACTTCGGCATGATCATGATCGACTATTTGCAGCTGATGCAAATACCGGGGATGAACGAAGGCCGTACCGCAGAAATATCAGAGATTTCGCGCTCGCTTAAAGCTCTGGCTAAAGAGCTGAATTGCCCTGTGGTGGCCTTGTCGCAGTTGAATCGCGGTTTGGAGCAACGTACTGATAAGCGACCAATGAACTCTGACTTACGGGAGTCCGGTGCGATCGAGCAGGATGCCGACGTGATCATGTTTATCTATAGGGACGAATACTATAACGAAGAAAGCCCCGATAAAGGCATCGCCGAGATTATCATCGGTAAGCAGCGGAATGGCCCGATAGGGCGCGTTAAGCTGTCCTTTCAGGGCCAATTTACCAAGTTCAACGATCTGACCCATGTCGACTATGGGGATGATTATTAATGCCCAGGCACGAAGGCTTGGGGCGTCCGGTAAGGGCGGAGATAGATACGTCCGCTTTTCGTCATAATATTGCTGAGGTGGAACGTCTAAGTCCACAGTCTAATGTTCTGGTGGTGATCAAAGCCGATGCCTATGGTCATGGCGCGTTGGAGCTTGCCAAAGCGGCAGGTGACAAGGACCTTGCCGTCGCCAGTTCGGACGAAGCGAAAAGCCTCATTGATGCCGGGCTCAAAAACCGTATATGGATACTTGAAGGGCCATTTAACCAGGCTTGTTTGGCGCTATCTGCCGGGCATGAACTGGTTTGGGTGGTGCATAGCGAGTGGCAGCTGGAACTCTTGCGCAAAAGCTCCATGAAGGGGCTTTCGCTCTGGTTGAAGCTAGATACGGGTATGCACCGTTTGGGTTTTTCTCCGGCAGAGTTGCCCGCCGTTTACCGGCGTTTGCAGCAAACCGGGCAGCATCGCGTAATGGGGCTGATCACGCATTTCAGTTCGAGTGACCTTACTGTTCAGTCTTCCGTTAAAGATCAATTAGCGGTCTTTGACGGGCTGGCGCGCAGCGATATTTTTAAAGGGCTGGCCCAATCTACCGCGAATTCCGGCGCAGTACTGTTGTTTCCTGAAAGTCATCGTGACTGGGTGCGGCCGGGCATCATGCTTT
>JBFJVR010000376.1:0-3348 GCA_041624095.1 Oleiphilaceae bacterium | reverse complement strand
TAGGCAAGCACGTGGGTATCAGCGCGGTCGTGCTTAATCCTCCCTACTCCTTAGTGCATTACTCTGCTCATCTATTTCCGTCTCCTGCCGATATTTTCACCTTCTGTATCAGAAGGTGAATTCAAGACCAGCCGCCAATTGCCAGCCGCTGCCCTCACTATGCGTCGATGCTAAACCCAGATTCGCAGCATTGCGGTATGCTAACGCAAAGCTCGTCGCCAAATAATCATTCCACTGGTAGTCAGTTTGCAACGTCATTGAACTAAAGTCAGAATGTTCATCTGCGACGCCCAGTATGCTCATCAGCAAAATTTCGTGCAGATAAGCCTTGCTCCAAGCCAAGGTCCACACCCGAGTTTTTTGACGCGCCTCACCCACCAGCTGGGCCTGAGCCCTAGACTGCCATACACCGGCGCTGAACTGATGATTGCCGCTGGTCCTATATTCAAAACCAAGTGCGGCCTCGATCAGGTCTTCCTTTTTTCCGCTATACGCAGTTACTTGGTCTTGCTTATACCCAAGGTCAAACTCCAACAAGAACCGACCAATGGCCTGCGCTAAGCTCAGTCCGACAAAATTAAACCGCTCTACGATTAGGTGCAGCTCGGCCGGGTTACTCTGGTCGACAATGGGCACTGGCGTATTACCGTAAAGCCGCGCGACCATCAACGCTAAATCACCGCCTTCCCAAGAATGCTGCAGTTTCAACCCAAATTCGTCGTGAAGTCGCCTCTCAGATCGATCAAATGCTTCGGTATCGCTGAATGACAGTTGGTCCAGACGCGCTTGAGGTGCCCAAAAAAATTCGAATTGTAAGGGTAAATAGAAACACCGAGCGACCAGCATATCCTGCCCTAACCGAATACTCGCAAAGTCGGTAATCAAAGGCTCTGTAAAGTCGAAGGGTGAAATAATATCGACTGCATAAGCGCCTTCGACCGTTCCCCAAAACAAGCTTTGGCGGCCTAGCTTGGCGTTGCACAGCTCAAATGTATGCTGGTACCACGCCTCGTGTAGTTGATTCACTCCAAAAGACTGCCCGGCGCGCTTTGCCTCGCCATCGCTAGGCCAGAAATAACGAAACCGGTGGTGTAAGCGCCCATACCCTGCTTGCCCCAGTGCACGCTCATACTCGATTTCAAGTTCACTTCTCGACTGAGTTAAGTCCCTGCCTTGGGTAATCTGGTGATTTAGTCCGACGATAAACCCATCGGGCCACCCCAAAGACAAGCTCTCGGCCGCTGGGGGAGAAAAATCCGCATGGTCTTCGGCAAGTAAATCCTCAGCGGATAATAGGCGACTGGCTAAAACCAGGGCAAAAACCGTCAGTATGGCAATCAATCTGGTATTCACTTCACCCCCACAGTTACTAACGGAAATATTTGCGCAGCGCACGCAAATTCTGTTCGCGAAATGCCAGATCAGTTAGCGTTCTAGGTGTTAAAAATTCAGGGGCGACATCGACATTCATAGCTATTTCAGCCGTTTCCATCGTCGAAAGCCTACCTGACTTAAGATTAAACACGGTGATATGACGAGCGAACCAAAAGGTGTTTATCTGCTCTAGGTCTTTAAAAAGAATCCGTTTATGCACTGCATTGTATTTGTCGTAAGCCTGCACCTTCAGCGCGACCAGTCGTTCTTTGTCGATCCAAAAAAGCAGCCGGCTATAGTTTGTTTTGGCCCGTCGAATAGGCTTTGGCAGCGCTTCTATTACCCAAACGTTGCGACCGGAATAAGGCCCCTGTTGCAAAATACGGTAGTCATATTCATCGGTTTTACCTGTTTCCATATCTTCAGTGGTGAATTCCGAGCCAAATAGTGAAACGGGTTCCTGATCGTCACCTGTACCACTGGCCATACGTTTGACTTTACCCAAAGCCGACAAATACAACCACGATTCGGTATCTTTGGTAGAGTCATCATAACTATAAGTCAGCATGCCTATGCCGCGCTCACTCGCCGGATCCAGAATTATCGATATATTCTGGCTATCTTTCTTGTCCGGACCGCCTTGCACTGAGACCGACTCCATAACTTTTACCCGTGGCGTTTCTGCGCAGGCAATACGGCTACCCTGTTGCGTAAAACGACAGGTCGACAGCGTTGACTTACTTAGAGTGGCATCGGCAATCTGTCTTTGCTGCAAATCCACCTGTAGCATGATTTCCAATGCCGACTCTGCGTGCGCCCAGCCACTGATTAGCAGAGAAGCCCAAAGCCAAGCGACAAAACTGTAGACTGTATTTAGCTTCATACCGCTACTCCAGAGATTTTGGCCAAATGCCGTTTACGCCCGAGATCAGGTTTAAACCAGCGAATCAGTGCTGGTAGAAAAAACAGGTCTGAAGACAGCGCAACGAAGATCGCCAAAGAGCCAAAAATACCCGTCTTAGCCAGCCCAAGGTAGTCTGAGAAAGCCAACATTGAAAACCCCACCCCCAAAATCAGCGTCGTGAACGTGACCGCTTGTCCAACCTCTTTGATCGTGCTGTTTAATGCCTGATCGACATCGCCTGTCTCATACCAGGCATCTCGATAATGGGCAACGAAATGTATGGTGTCGTCGACCGCAATCCCTATGATCAACGGCGCTATAATAAGCGTATCGGTGTCCAGCGGAATCCCCAGCAAGCCCATCACGCCGAAGGTAAAAAATGCTGGTAACAGGTTAGGCAACATAGAGATCAACCCCGCCTGCACCGAACCAAGGCTCAGCACCAACAACAGAGTGATAATCACCAGCGCAAAAGTGAAGCTTTTCAGCTGAGCCCAGCTGACATGGTCCACTAGCTCCATCATCAATGCCAGCGAGCCAGTGATACTCAATTCGGTGTCAGGGTAGGTTTGCCGCAAGGGGCTGAATTCAGCCTCCAGCTCCTGCCTTAAGGCCGCAAAAAATTCAGTGTATTCATAGGAACCCTTATTGCGTAGCTGAACCGTAATATGGGACTTGGAGTAATCATCGCTCACTAAGTTACGCCGGTCTTCAGTATTGGCGCTGTCAAACAGATACAGTAACTGGGCTGCCAAACGAGGGTCATCCGGGATTCGGTGATATTCCGCCCGCCCCTCGTGCATGGCCATGTTTGTGTCTTGAACAAAATCGGCCAACGAAAACGTTTTAACGACAAATTCCGGATACTGCTGTTCAATATGGCGTTGAAAGCGGTCTATGCGTTTAAGGACTTCGGGCGACTTTAAGGCTTCGGCTTGAGCAAAATCGAGCATAAACTCAAGGTTCTGCCCCCCCATCATTTTCTCATCGACAATCTCGTAGGTTACCCTGATTGAACTACCCTCCTTTGTTAGTTCAGCGAGATTGGTGTCGACACGAACCTGAAACGC
>JBFJVR010000375.1:0-3349 GCA_041624095.1 Oleiphilaceae bacterium | reverse complement strand
CTGCTTTGTTCCCGTGGTATTCTTCCGGCACTTCTTAGTGGCAAGTTGAGTTAAGTAACGTTGAATAAAAATCTGATCGTTCTAGTAGGCCCAATGGGCGCTGGAAAAACGACTATTGGCCGTTTGCTCGCCAAAGAGCTCGGTTACGAATTTTTTGATTCAGACAAGGAAATCGAACGACGTTGTGGCGCCAATATTCCGTGGATTTTTGATGTTGAAGGCGAGTCCGGCTTTCGCGATCGTGAGGCAATGGTGATCGAGGAACTGGCGGGTCGTGAGGGGCTAGTATTGGCAACTGGCGGCGGAGCGATGATGCGAGCAGAGAACAGGGAGTGCGTGAGTCGCCGGGGCTTTGTGGTCTACTTGAATACCTCGGTTGAACAGCAGTATCAGCGTACCCATAAAGATAAAAACCGGCCCTTATTGCAAAGCGGCCAAGATGCGTTCAAGGTCTTAAGTGAGTTGTTCGAGAGGCGAGACCCTGTTTACCGGGAGGTCGCCGATTGTGTTGTCAGCACAGATAAGAAATCCTTGAAATCTATTGTCAAAAATATAGTAAGTGCGTTGAGTACCGAATAACGAAAGAAACTTTATGTATGGTTGAATTACGTGTTTCATTGGGTGAAAGAACCTACCCTATTTATATTGTTGAAGGAGGGGTCGGACAAGCTTCGCTTTTTGCGCCGCATATCAAAGGCAAAAAAGTGATGATTGTCACCAACGAGACGGTTGGCCCTCTATACGAAAAGCAGCTACGCCAAGCTTTGACTGGCTATGACGTCGATACCGTAACCCTGCCCGATGGCGAAGCCTATAAAAATTGGGAAACCCTAAACCTGATATTTGATGCATTGTTGGAAAAGCGTCACTCGCGAGCGACAACCATTATTGCACTGGGGGGAGGTGTTGTCGGTGATATGGCTGGGTTCGCAGCCGCATCGTATCAGCGCGGTGTCGACTTTATTCAGGTTCCTACCACGCTGTTATCGCAGGTGGATTCGTCCGTTGGAGGGAAAACCGCGATTAATCACCCTCTAGGCAAAAATATGATTGGCGCGTTTTATCAGCCCAAGGCCGTCATTATCGACACGCTTAGCTTGCAAACCTTGCCAGAACGAGAGGTTTCGGCTGGTCTGGCAGAGGTGATTAAATATGGTTTGATTAGGGATGTCACCTTCTTTGAGTGGCTTGAAGTTAATATGCCGAAGTTGAAAGCCTTAGATATTGAGGCGCTGCGTTATGCGATAGAAACCTCCTGTCGATGCAAAGCTAAAGTCGTTGAAGCCGATGAGCGGGAAGGCGGGGTAAGGGCGCTTTTGAATCTAGGTCATACCTTTGGGCATGCGATAGAAACTCACGAAGGCTACGGAACCTGGCTGCATGGCGAGGCGGTTGCTGCGGGAACAGTGCTGGCTGCCCGGCTTTCCCATAAAGAGGGGTGGTTGGGAGAGGCTGAAGTGAAGCGGGTTGAAGATGTTTTTATTGCGGCAGGCTTGCCTGTTGTTGGGCCAGAGGGCATGTTCGCAGAAGATTATTTGGAACTCATGTCGGTCGATAAAAAAGTGCAGGATGGCACTCTCAGGCTGGTTTTGCTTAAGGCGCTTGGTGATGCCGTTGTTACGAGCGATTTCTCCTTTGATAAACTTAAGTCACTGCTGGGGAACGGTTAGCGTATGCTAATCACACGCCCTCTGTTGTTAGGCCAAACCTGAGGCAAGCATGGAAACTTCTGATCAGAATAATGCACTAATAGAGCAGTTGATTCAAAAGTACGGTCTTACGCAAAACCCTTTTTCGGCTAACTTGAATGTGTTTTATCAGGGGGCGCAGCGGCAGCACAATCTCGAAACAATGCGGCATCTATCAATTTTTGGCGACATGGTGCTGTTGTTGGTGGGTGAAAAGGGAGCAGGCAAGACCTCCTTGATCGAGCGTTTTTCTGAGGAACATGGCTCAGAGGTTGACCTGGTTAGGTTGGCTGGGGGGAAATCCTTGTCAGGCGAGTCGTTGCTTGTCAGGCTTGCGAAATTGTCGGGTCTGGGGGCAATAGAAGGTGAGGCTGCCAGGCAATTATTATCTCGCTTGATCCAGCACTTTGAGATGTCCTCACAACGCATGGGTAGGCGAGTTGTGCTTATCGTAGACGATGCCGACCTGTTGCAGCCTGAAGAGCTAAGGCTGCTGTTTGACGAGTTTCAGCGTCAAGCTCCCGAGAGCTCTGTCGTACTGATGTTGTCGGGCCTGCCTTCTTTGGTGGCTTTCGCCCTAGACGACGCGGATCAAGAGCGTGAGGAATGGCTTCACCAGATTCAGCTCAAACCCTTTTCTATAGATGAGACCCTGTCTTATCTGCAGTTGCGCATGCAGTGCGCGGGCCTGCAAAAGGCGCTAGATGTGCCTGCTTCGAAGCTTGCTTATCTGGCCGAAATGGGGAAGGGCCTGCCTGGCCGTATTAACCGAGTGTTTCCGAGTATTGATCTTGGGGCGGAGCTGTTCAAGCAAAAGAGCTCTGTACGGACGATGCGCGTTGATCAGCGCGTACTATTGGGAATTTGTTTCTTGCTGCTGCTATCTTTTGGTTTGGTTTCGTACCAGCACGGGCTGTTTGATCAAGAATTTGGGTCTGGTGCGAGCCCTGTTGTATCTGGCGAGGCAAACGAGCAACCCGCGCCTCTAGTGCTTGAGGCAGATAGGGCCAGGCGAATCGAGTTGTTGGATCGGGCGATCAGGGAGGCCGCGCTAGAGGGTGTGAGTACTAGTGAGACAGGATTGGTGGATCTCGAAACGAGTAGCTCTCAGCCGGTGTATCCGGAACAAAAAGGTAATCAGCTAAAAACGCTTGAGCAGTCTGAGTCTGAGCTCAACGAGGATCAGCTTCTGGCTGCCCCCCTTCATAAAACCGCAGATGTCGAGCCTGAAGTGCGTGAGAGTACCTCTGCAAGCGCTGCGGACGGTGATGCATTGGATGGTGATGCGTTTGCGCAAGATGGCCTCGAGACCTCAGAAGCTGAAACAGAGCCCCTTAGTCAGCTCGTCGGGAGTAGTGTTGACGGAAGCGGTGTCAAAGAGAGCGCAGGTTTGCCACAGGTCGAAGAGTCTCAGCCGGTGGAGGCTGTCAAGACTAACGATAAGTTCAAAAGTCGCGAGTGGGTGGCTGCACAGAAGGCTTCGGACTATACGCTGCAACTTTTGGGGAGTTATAATCCGGAAACCGCCACGCGTTTTATTGCCCGGCAAGAGTTCAAAGACTTACCTTTGTTTTATCTGAAAACAGAGTATAAAGGTAAGGCTTGGTATGTTGTGCTCTATGGTCAGTTTGCTACGCGGGCTGAGGCCAAAAGCAGCTTGG
>JBFJVR010000374.1:0-3353 GCA_041624095.1 Oleiphilaceae bacterium | reverse complement strand
CCTTTTGATAGTCGGCTTGGTAAGTAGGAGAAAATAATGGCTATGTTGCTGCGATTCGAGAGTATGCAAAGTAGTAAGCGGTTAGGTACTGCCTGCTTTATGGCTGTGCTTTTGCTCTGTATGGCGCTGCCTGTTGCTGCAGACCGTATCAAGGATCTTACCTCCATTGCCGGTGTGCGCTCCAACCATCTGGTGGGGTATGGGCTGGTCATTGGTCTCGATGGTAGCGGTGATTCGACCAACTCAGCACCTTTTACCGTGCAGAGTTTAAAAAGCATGCTGTCCAAATTTGGTGTTGTTGTGCCGCCAGGTGTTAATCCTTCACTGAAAAATGTGGCGGCTGTGATGATACATGCTGAGTTGCCCCCCTTTGCCAAGCCGGGTCAGACTATTGACATCACCGTGTCCTCCATTGCCAATGCCAAAAGCCTGCGTGGTGGCAGTTTATTGATGGCGCCCCTGAAAGGTGCCGATGGTCAAACTTACGCCATTGCGCAGGGCAATATGGTCGTTGGAGGCCTTGGTGCGGAAGGTGGTGATGGCACCAGTGTTACCGTCAATATACCCAGTGTTGGGCGTATTCCCAATGGTGCAACCGTTGAGCGAGAGGTGCCGACTCCTTTTTCCCAGGGTGGACCGATTGTGCTTAATTTAAATACGCCCGACTTCACCACGGCGATGCGTGTCGCTGAGAAAATTAATGCCGTTGTTGGCGCTGGCAGTGCGTTGCCGGTCGATAGTTCATCTGTTCAAGTACAGGCGCCGGTGAATCAGGGTCAAAAAGTTGCTTTCCTTGCCATGCTACAGAGCATTGAGGTAGAACCAGGCGAGGGCGCTGCGCGGGTTATCGTCAATGCGCGCACTGGCACCATCGTTATTGGTAGCCATGTACGAGTAACCCCCGTTGCGGTGGCCCACGGCAGTCTTACCGTCTCGGTGTCAGAATCCTTCGATGTTAGCCAACCAGAAGCTTTTGCCCGCCGTGGCGATACGGTGGTGACGCCGAATTCCGGAGTGGCTATCACTCAGGAGAACAACCCTATGTTTGTACTTAGCTCGGGTGTTTCGTTGCAAGATCTGGTTAGAGCCGTCAATAACGTTGGCGCAGCTCCCGGTGACATGGTGTCGATTCTTGAAGCACTCAAACAAGCAGGTGCCCTGCGCGCCGACTTGATCGTGATCTAGGGGCAAGTCATGGCCATGCAATCACTTGCTAATTCACCCGTTGCAGCTCAGCAGGTTTATCACAGCTTTCAGGGCTTTGAGCAAATGCGTGCCCAGGCCCGCAGTGGTGATAGCGAAGCTCTGTCAGGTGCTGCTAAACAGTTTGAGTCGGTCTTTGTACAGATGATGCTTAAGGCCATGCGTGACACTGTACCTGAAGGAGGACTGTTTGACAGCGAGACCTCTGACTTTTACGAGGGCATGTTCGACCAGCAAATATCCCTCAATATCGCCAACGGCAAAGGCATTGGCCTCGCTCATGTCATTGAGCGTCAAATGAGTGGAATGCAAAGGGGTGTGCCGGCGGACCATGCTACGGAACGTTCTCCCTTTGTTGCCCTGTCCTCGGCTAATCGTCCCCTCGCTATCGAGCCACATCACATAAATTCACAGCTGCTCAATCCTGCAAATGAAAAACCAGTTAGCTCGTTGGGGGCTGAAGACTGGGCGCCTGTGAGCCCCGAAGCCTTTGCCGATGAGCTACGCCCTTACGCCCAGCGTGCCGCAAAAAAACTTGGTGTGAGTGAAAACTTGCTCATCGCCCAAGCGGCTCTGGAAACCGGTTGGGGGCAGAAAGTAATGCCGCGCAATGAAGGGGGGAGTAGTTTCAATCTTTTTGGTATCAAAGTGAATGCGAACTGGGAGGGAGATAAAGCCAGTACCGCAACCCTCGAATACCGCGATGGCATAGCACAACGTGAGCGAGCTGATTTTCGTGCTTATGCCTCGCTACAGCAGTCTTTTGATGATTATGTCAGTTTCATCAGTGAACAGCCTCGTTACAGCGAGGCCTTGAACGCGAGTGATGACAAAGGTTATGTCGAGACTCTTCAGCTCAGTGGTTATGCCACGGACCCTGCTTATGCGGAAAAAATTCTCGCGGTGAAGCAGCGGCTCGATCGCAATGAAACCAATATATTGGCGAAGGGTTTAACAAACCACGGAGACAGGAATTAAGCCAATGGCCGACTTATTAGGTATCGCATCATCGGGTTTAGAGGCCATTCAACAGGCCCTGAGAACCACTGGGCACAATATTGCGAATGTGAATACCGAAGGCTATAGCCGCCAGGTCACCGATTTCGCGACGTTGCCCTCCCAGCGGGCCGGGGACTTCTTTTCTGGTAGTGGTGTTGAAATTGGTGCAGTGCGTCGCGCCTATGACAGTTTTGTTGTCGACGAACTGCGTACCCGGGGCAGTAAACTTGGCATGGCAAGTACGTTTGAATCATTGGCCTCGGGGCTTGATAGTTTGGTGGGTGACAGTAATAACGGCCTTGCCTCAGCCCTCGAAGGTTTCTTTAACTCAGTGCAGGATGTTGCCAATGACCCGAGCAGTATATCCGCACGACAAGTTTTGTTATCGGATGCGAAGATTCTTACCGATCGCTTTACCCAACTCAATGAAAGCATGCAAGGCTTTGAGCGTGATGCAAACTACCGAATTAGTTCGTCGGTGAGTGAAATTAACGACCTGACAACCAATATTGCCGACCTTAATGCTGATATCATTTTTGCATTAAGTACTGGTGGCGAGCCCAACGATTTACTCGATCAGCGCGATGCCCTACTGATGCAGTTGTCTAGCAAGGTCGGCATTACCAGCATTGAGCAGAACGACGGTGCGGTCAATGTGTTTGTCGGTAAAGGGCAGCCGTTGGTGGTCGGTGGTAAAGCGCAGCAACTACAGGTTGTCGGCAACCCTGTCTATCCTAACCGTCTTGAAATCGGCGTTTTGCAACCGGGCGGGTTTCAGCAAATCATTTCGCCGCAAATTAGCGGTGGCGAATTACAGGGAGCGCTCGATTTCCGATCACGAGTCCTCGATCCAGCTGTATCTGAATTGGGCCGTGTCGCTGTCGCTATGACAGATCTTTTCAATACTCAGCATCACCTGGGTATGGATTTAAACGGCCAGCTTGGTGGTGACTTTTTTAGCACCCTCTTGCCAGCTGTTATCGCCTCGGCTGGCAATAGCACGACAGTACCAGCGGCGACCGCCAGCCTGACTATCGACAATACCTCCGATCTTGAAGCCACTGATTATCTGTTGGTGTACGACGGTACCGAGTGGGGGCTAACGCGAACTTCTGACGGCGCCTTCTTCAGTGATGCTGCGGGCAACTTTG
>JBFJVR010000373.1:0-3356 GCA_041624095.1 Oleiphilaceae bacterium | reverse complement strand
TTGACGCGTATGATGTCATTATCATCGACGACAAACTCAAGATGCATGTTTCGTCCGGTTTACAAGCCCCTCAAGCTTAGCTTACGGTGCTTTTGGGGTTTAATCAGCCCCTTAGCCTGGTGTAATCAAACCGTTAGAGCCCACCGAGGGCATGCGACTAAAGCCAACCAGCCGATCTTGTAAACTCGCATTTCCCAAACCATGGCCGGGGAATAAACTCCCGAAATTGGCTTCTTCGCCATGCAGAGCCATGTAATTCAACAACACCGTTTGTACTAACAGGTTGACGTTGTTCGCAGCTGGACTAGAAGCCGTTTCGACCGAAGCGTCGCTGCGCATATAACCAATTTGCTGGCGAATCGCATCAGGCCGCGCGTTAGGGTCATACAGAAGGTAGAAAGCCGCAGCCGTTGACTGGTTGTCGCCGGTCCATTCACCTTTGCCACCGCCGTCTTCGGTATCATCTATACGCCCGTTGCTAGCAACTGAGCCATCGCTGTAGACGTAGATCATCACCGGTGTATTACGAATGCGTGCATATTCCAGGCAAGCGCCAATGCAGCGCCCGGCGCGCAAGTCACGCCGTTCTCCGGTGGCCCTGTCTCCTGTATGGTAGTCGAATCCGCCCATCGTGACGGTTCCTGCTCCGGCAAAGCCGTTCATTACCAACTTCATCACCGATGCCGTTTTGCGAAACTCGCCATCACTATTGAACTCTTCGGTGCTGAATATGCCTGCTGGACCAACAATATCGACATCGGCTTCGGGGTTGAGGGTCGATGGGTCGCCGAAACGATCGGCGATATCGGCACTTTTGACGTAACCGCACTGCACCAGCTCTTTAATGACTTCGTCTGTTGTGACCTGGGTGTTCACTTGGTTCATTTTTCGATCGCTGATGCGCTGTATTGACTCCATAACGGCAACGGCATCTTCCTGGTTCAGCAAACCGATCAGGTCACCTACGTCTACTAGCCCGGTCACATCGCTAGGGCGGTCTACTTTTGTGGGGCGGACTTTCGGGTCGATGAGATCCATTGGTGCCATAGAGTTACCGCCTGATTCCGAGCTGCGCGAACCGATCAGGCTAAGCAGGGAACCATCCGCGCCGGCACGGTAAATGCCATACATGGGGTTATGCGGGTTATTGCCAGTATCATTTTCTGAGCGAGCAGGGATAACCGCGCCATTCACTTGCTGTTGCGTCGCAGCCGAAGTACGTTCAAGTATGCCTCTGAGCATGGCGCTTTCAGAATGGAACTTTAAGCCAAGCGTCTCATCAATAAAGTTATTGCTTGCACTGGCTGCGTTAGGGGCGGAGGGGATCATGTCGCCTGGCAAGCCAAGTTTGCTGTAACCGGCGGTACTCAGAAAGTCCTCCTGTCCGTTGCGACCACCCACTAAAACGTTCGAACCGGCGAAGTTGGCGCCACCTGCGAGATCGAAGCAGATAAACGGCACTTTACCCGCGCCTTGAACCGCGATTCCACACTGGGCCTTTAGCGTTTCAAGGTCTGACGAAAGTGCTGCAGAAGCGCTGCCTGGGTTGCCGAAAAGGCTAAATACCGAGGCTCCGAATACGCTGGCCGAACCTGCCATGAATCCTTGGGAAATAAATTCCCGGCGTGTTTTGGGGCGTGCGTGATCTGAATGCTTGAGTGGCACATCCAACCCGAAAGCTTTATTACGAGATGGTTTAATTAACATGCTCATAGTCCTCTTTAAATTCTGGTAACCGAAACGTTATTGCATCAAAGTTACAGCGCTGCCGAGTAGGGCGGCGCAACTTGCTTTGACTACGGTTTCGGTTCGATCAGCTGCACAGCTTCCACCGCAGGTGGTTAATGTGTCTATCAGGTTATTAAGTTCGTCGCTTACATCAGTGTTTGCAGGCTGAGTTTGCAGGTTGCTACCAATAAAATTAGCAATTAAGGGATTGATTATCAGGTCGCGGCCCGAGGCATCAAACGCGGCGTCTGCGCTCAAGCTAAAATCAAACCCGGGGAAGAACGAAGCTCGCAGGCTCGTGCTTTCTACCAATGCGTCACAATATTGGATGGCCAGTTGCGTTATTGCCATTTGGTGGGCAGACAGGAAGCCATTGATACTTTCAACACTGGGCAACTGCTGTTTGATTGTGTTGTAAGTATTGGCGACGCCTGCGGTTGTGTGCGGAACACCCGTCATCACAGCCATCGATACATTGAGCTCGTCAAAGGTTTTCATGCCGATATCCGAAACCGGGTCTTCATCTGCTGGTGTAGGTGCTGCTGGCGGGTCCGCTTCTACGACAACGTTAAGATGCGTACCGAGTTGTTCGAAGCTTAGGAAAAATTCGTCGACATCGGGGCCTTGTTCCAAGGCGATAATGGTGCCTGTGGAGGCAACAGTTTGCCCAACACCACTTACGTAAGCGCTGGCGTCCAAGGTGATATCCAAATTTTTATAGGCTTGCCCGCTTACTGCTTCTTTACCGTTAATGCCGAGTTTAATGCCTTTAACAGCAATATTAGATGGCGTCGCGTCTGGGTCCAAACTGATAAAGAAAGGATTGGTAAACAGATAACTGTAACTGTCGAACTGGCTGACTTCGAACACAAAGTAGGCATCAGGCACGCTGATAAGGTGGGAAACACTGAACAGCAGGAAGAACTTTTCGCCCACACCTACATCATAGTTTTGTTGAATCTGCTCAGCGGTCAGGGCGCGATTGTGTATGGCCACCATACGCAGTGTTCCCTGCCACAGCGAATTGCCGTCGGTTTCGTTACCGAGTACAAACGCAAAACTGTCGTCCCACCATCCATTGAGTACACCTGCGTCTTCGGGGTCTGCATCACCTGTGTAAACCCCATTAACGTAGATGCGACGTGCTTGGCCGGGACTAAAGGTGACGACCACATGCTGCAAGGTGGCTTGCAGACGCTCGTCGGCGTCGGCAGTCGACAACGCTTCGTTTTGGTCGGTTGTGCTGCTCTGGTGCAAGAAGTCATAGTTATACAAGGTTTGCCCCAAGGCGAAGTTACGCTCGGTGCTCGACCCTGAATAGGTAATGATGCGAGAGTCTTCCTGAGTGACATTCCCTGGAACGACCCAGGCTTCTATACTGTATTCGCCCGTTGCCGTCATTTGGTCGTGCAGCTTCTTGCTGTTGCTTGTGCTGCCTTGTGCCTTGCCATTCGGAATGGTTTGGCCCGAGTCTTCATCGACATAGGCCGCGCCGACTTGAATGCCCCAGCCGCCAACCCAGCTCACGTTGCCGGTCAGGCTAAGATTCAACGCGGGATCGATGCCGCTGGTGTCGTAAGCAGTTGAGCCTTCACCGGTTTTGAATTCATATAGCGCGATGACGTTGT
>JBFJVR010000372.1:0-3358 GCA_041624095.1 Oleiphilaceae bacterium | reverse complement strand
TTCAGCCTCTTCGAGATAGTGTGTGGTAAGAATAATGGTGGTGCCCTGCTCATTGATCTCTTTAAGAAAGGCCCACATCGAACGCCGCAACTCGATATCTACGCCGGCAGTTGGCTCATCCAGAATCAACAGTTTTGGTTTGTGTATCAATGCCCTGGCGATCATCAAACGCCGCTTCATCCCACCCGACAACATACGCGATGGCTGATCGCGCTTTTCCCACAGGCCCAGCTTGCGCAAAAAATACTCAGCGCTGTGTTTGGCTTCAGTCGCCGGAATACCATAATAACCAGCCTGAGTGACCAGAATGTCACCCACTTTTTCAAATTGATTGAAGTTAATCTCTTGAGGGACAACTCCAAGACAGGTTTTCGCCTTTACATGCTCGGTTTCGAGGTCATAACCAAATATGCTTACACTCCCCCCGCTCTTGTTGACCAACGAAGAGACGATACCCAGGGTAGTGGACTTCCCTGCTCCATTTGGCCCCAATAAGGCAAAAAAATCCCCCTCCTCGACAGAAAAACTAATTCCTTTGAGCGCCTCATGCCCGTTGCCGTAGGTCTTACTGAGCTGGCTAACTTCCAAAGCCTTGGTCATAGATAAACACCTTGCCAGATGGTACGTGATGATTGTTGGGGAATGTGCTGTAGCAAAATCTGCCAAACACGCGCATCCCTATGCGAGTCAAAGGGGCAAGCCTTATGTGGCGTCACTCCTGCGGATTTCAAGGTTAGCGGTAATTTTTTTGGAAGGTCGCAGGGCCCATGCGTGCTATTTGGTATTCGATCATCGCGGTAAAAGGCCGTAACAGTTTATCGGCATCAAACCCGCTTTGCATCTTGCTCAAGAGCAGAGCGACAGCCTCAATACTTGCCAGACCATCATTCTGCCTAGCCTTTCGAATTCTATACTTGCTCGCGGGAGGGTTAAGCAAACTGACAGTAGGGAGCGCCTGCAACCAGGGGTTGCGCAACAACATTTCTCTTGTATTTCTCCACGTGCCATCGAGCAGTACAATCGCATCGCCCTTTATTCGGGAAGTTTCACTAAACTGCTCGGGTTTACTTACATCTACAGAGATATGTTCGGGAACGCAGCTGTCGGTGCGATGCTCGCCTGAGGGCGCTGAACTATTTTTCTGCTTATACAGCAGTAATGGCCGCTGATATGGCTCTCCCAAACCATCACCTAAAATAGCAGGGTTGAAGTCCACACCAACAAAAACCGAAACATGACTTAAGCCCAAAGCCATAATACGCACTGTACCCAAAGGTCGGTGTGCTTCATCCGGATGCTGCAAAACAACGATAGGAATATGATTTTCCTGACGCGCCACGAAAGTACATACGCAGGCAGCCGAAGCGCGCTGACAATAAGCGCAGCGCTGCCTAGGCATAAAGATTGAAGGTGACTAGAGGCCTTAACTTGCGGCCAGTGAAGAGGTAAGGTGTTTCCAGCTCCAACGCGACGTTGCTCCACTTAACAAATACTGGGATTCGTCGATATTATACGCGCCTTTGGGCAAGCTTTCGCGAATAACAAGCTGCTCCGAAGGCGCTTTGCCTTCGTTAAAGGTTTTTAGGTCAACTGGTTTACCATGTTTAAGCGGCTGCTTGTTTTCATCCAGAACCACCATAATCTTGGGCATCAAACGCCTATCCTGATTATGGCCAATCACAATAGCGACCTCTCCCGACCCCAGACGCACAAGAGTCCCGGTTGGGTAAACACCCACCGCTTCAATGAAGCGCTCTACTAGATCTTGCTGGAACTCAATATTACGCTGCTCATAAAGCCTTGCAACCGCTTCCAGGGGCGACAAGCCCTGTTTTCCGTTTCTTGGCGTGATCAGGTTTTGGTAACAATCAACAAGCCCCGCTATCTTAGCTAGTAAAGGGATGCGATCTCCGGTCACGCCCTGAGGAAACCCCGAGCCATTGTGACGCTCTTGATGATATTTCGCGATGGAGATAACCGCCGCAGGGATATTTCCCATCGCTTCCAGGATATCCACACTATATTCCACATAGCGCTGGTACTCGTTAAGCTGCTTGCCTTCTAATGTGTCGGCAGCTTCTACCAGATTAAAATCGAGCTTGTGCTTACCAATGTGTGCAAGCAGCACACCCATCGCAAGATGTTTCAACAAGCCCTTTTCCAGCCCCAGATGTCGTCCGAACACCAGCGCCCAAATAGATGCTTTTACCGAATGCTGATAAGAATGCGCGTCATCATCACGCATCTTCGCCAACCAAACCAAGGCATCCGGGTTACGGATAATACTATCTACCATACCTTGTGCGACCGACTCAGTTTCCTTCAGGCTGACGCAGCCCCCGCTGTGGATGGACGAAAACACATTGTCTATCGCCTCATAAACGTGGGCGTGAAGCTTTTTGGCTCGCGCAGCCTCCTTACCAATCGGCGCACTCGACTCATAGTGCTGAGGCGACTTAACAACCAGCGGAGGCAGCTTCAACACATTGCTTTCAGCATGCGCCTTGTTTTTCCGGGTTTTGGAGGTAGGACTAAATGCATTGTGCTGCGCATATGCGGGGTTAGCCTTGATCTTTTGTACATCAACATAGACATGCTTACAGTACTGCGCCAAAGCTTTAACATCGTCATCATTGTTAATATAAAACCCCTGCAACGGAAACGGTGTTTGATGTCATGGCCGGTCAAGATCAGACACGAACATGCCTTCTTTCAGGGAGTTGACTTCAATTTTCATTCGCGTGGTTGCCATTATGACGATCTCACTTTTTCTCGGTGCACACTTAGGGGACTATGGCTACAGTGTGGGCGAAAACAGGCGAGACTCCACTGCCAAAGGTGTGCAATTGTAAAAGCAGGTAACATCAGGCAGGTGTTTAGTTAGACTGAGACGTAGATCAAATCAGAGTAAGGAACTAGCGCAGCATCGACAGCATTGTCGGGTGCTTGCGTTTAGTCAGGGTCACAAACCGACGAGTGATTAAAAAGCTGGGGAGCCACATCGTCAAGATTACGGCCTTTGACCATTTTAGTAGACACCACATATGGCTGAATCGACCACTTAAGATAATCGATATTTTCTTTTCCTTCCAAACGCGTTACTTCGGTTTCTTTTGGCTGACAAGCAACACTGATCAGCACTTCCCCTTCGAGGTCAAGGATTCGTTTGGCGCCGCGACGATCCGTTATCGAAGCACAGAGGGTTTTATCCTTTACGGCAAGCCCGCGTTTATCCAGATCCCGTTCAGACCGGGCACAATAGACTATCCCCTCCTGGGGGCCATCAGCACAGCGCCGCCCTGCACCGAAGCTTGCATCATACAGCTTTAAGGGCCGCACACTGCACTGTGCCTCGATC
>JBFJVR010000371.1:0-3371 GCA_041624095.1 Oleiphilaceae bacterium | reverse complement strand
TGCCTCGGCTGGCGCCCGTCACAAGTGCTATCTTTCCAGTTAAATCGAATAAATTAGTAGCCACGCTGATTTCCTTTATTGCTAATTAATAATGCCGCATTACACGCTTTACTTGGTCTCGAACAGGGCGTCGGGGACCACCACGACCTTGCCTTTTACTTTACGATTCATAACCTTCGCTAAAGCGTCACCGGTTTTAGATAGGGGGAACACTTGGTCGGTTTCGAGGTGAACTTTGCCATCTTTGTACCAAGCGAAAAGCTCTTGCATATTTTGCAGAAATACCATCGGTTCGTGCGTGACAAAGCTGCCCCAGAATACGCCCATGACGCTGTATTCCTTCACCAACGCGAGATTAACCGGTAACTCGGGAATGCGCCCTGATGCAAAACCGATAACCAATAAACGCCCGTTCCTTGCCATGGCGCGCGAGCAGGCATCGAAAGCGTCACCGCCTACAGGGTCGTAAACGACATCGGCGCCTTTACCGCCGGTTAATTCTTTGATCGCGCTTTTCAAATCTGTTTCGCTGTAGTTGATTAACTCATCTGCTCCGTTTTCTTTCGCCATCGCCAGTTTTTCATCTGACGAACATACTGCAATAACACGCGCACCCATCGCTTTGCCGATCTGAACTGCCGCAATACCGGTTCCACCTGCGGCACCCAAAACTACCAGATTCTCGCCCGCTTTAAGCCGGGCTCTCTGTTTAAGTGCATGATGTGCGGTACCGTGGGCACACATGATATTTGCTGCGTCAATGTCACTAAGCTCGTCGGTAACCGGCATCACCAGTTTCGCATTGACGATAGCTTTTTCTGCAAACCCGCCATAGGCGCGGTTTGTACAGATAAGGCGCTGCCCTACTTTCAAGTGCTTAACACCTTCGCCCAGCACCTCAACCTCACCGCAAAACTCAACGCCGGGTACGAAGGGCCGCTCAGGCTTGACCTGATATAAACCCTGTACCAGCAAGCCATCAGGGAAGTTCACCCCCGTGGCTTTTACCTTGACACGAACTTCGCCTTTGCCCGGCATGGGTTCGTCTATGTCCTCGTAAACCAGACTATCAATTGGCCCAAATTCTTTGCATACGATTGCTTTCATTGTTGTTTAACCTTTTTTTAGTTACCCCTAAACCTTCGGGGTGTTCAAGCGATATCAGGATTCGTGTTTGATCACACCTAAGGCAGCCATTGCCAAGGGTGCGACAAAGGCGCCGACCTTCATGGCTTCCTTGTTAGATGCGTTGCCATCAAGTGCCCGCTTCGCGACTCCTTGTGCTATTGCCGCCAATCTAAAAAAGCTGAAAGCCAGATAGAAAGCCCAGTGCTCAATGCCTTCAATACCCATACGTTCACAGTATTTTGCCACATAGGCTTTTTCGGAGGGGATACCCAAGGCTGTGCGATCGATACCCGCCAGGCCACTCATATTTCCTGAATTTGCGGGCATACGCAGCTGCATACACTGGTAGGCCAAATCTGCGAAAGGGTGACCCAGTGTCGAGAGTTCCCAATCGAGCACCGCGATAATTTGCGACTCATTCGGGTGAAAAATCATATTATCGAGCCTGAAGTCGCCATGAACCAAGGCAACACGCCCGTCGTCTTCCGGAATGTTAGCTTCAAGCCAGTCGATTAACTGATTCATCGCATCAATATTTTGCGTTTCAGATGCTCGGTACTGGGCGGTCCAGCGGCTCAACTGCCGTTCAAAGTAGTTACCCGGCTTGCCGTAATCTCCTAGTCCAACTGCGTTTAAGTCGACACTGTGGATTGCCGCGAGCACTTCGCCCATTTGCTCGTAGGCCTGGCTGCGCTGCGTATTGTTTTGCATTTCAGGCAATGCTGCATCCCAAAAAATGCGTCCCTCACAGCACTCCATGACATAAAACATCGAACCAATTACCGAGCGATCCTCACACAAGTGGTACACCTTAGGAACCGGCACCGATGAATTCGCCAAGGCCTCATAGACCCTGAATTCACGATCCACTGCGTGCGCCGACTTAAGCAACTTGCCGGGCGGTTGGCGGCGCAGAACATAAGTCGCTGAGGGAGTTTCGAGTTTAAATGTCGGGTTCGATTGCCCTCCCGAAAACTTACTTGCTTTTATCGGCCCGGTAAATCCGGGAATATGTTCTCCCAGATAAACGGCCAAGGCCGCTTCATCCAGACTTTCTACCTGATTACTCATTTAATAGACCTTCCTGTAGCTTCACTTTGCCTGCATGGCGGCATAGCCAGCGGCTAACCCGCGACCCAATTGCATCATATGAACCTGGTCGGGGCCATCAGCAAGACGAATGGTGCGCGCCATTTGATAGGCCTGCGCTAAAAATAGATCCTGACTCAAACCCGCTGCGCCATGCAACTGTATTGCTCGATCAATCACCGTACAGGCCATTTGAGGCGCGACAATTTTGATCATTGCTATGAGGTCTTTAGCGCCCTTATTTCCCAGACGGTCCATTCGGTCGGCGGCTTTTAGCGTTAACAGCCGTGCCTGCTCTATTTCGCAAAATGATTTGGCTATATCTTCTCGAACCGAGCCCTGCTTGCTTAAAGGACGGCCAAAAGCAATACGTTCTTCCGAACGCTTACACATCAATTCGAGCGCGCGTTGTGCAGCCCCTACCAAACGCATGCAATGATGAATGCGGCCCGGGCCAAGCCTGCCTTGGGCGATTTCAAAGCCGCGCCCTTCACCGAGAATAATATTTTCGGCAGGAACCCGTACATTATCAAACACAATCTCCGCATGACCTTCGGGCGCATCGTCGTTACCGAAGACCTTCATCGGCCTCACAATATTGACGCCCGGAGTGTTTGTAGGTACCAGTATCTGGGACTGCTGAATATGGCGATTTTCGTTATCCGGATCAGTTTTACCCATTACGATCAGTATCTTACAGCGCGGGTCACAAGCCCCAGAGATGTACCATTTGCGACCATTAATCACATAGTCATCACCGTCGCGTGTAATACGTGTTTCGATATTGGTCGCATCGCTGGACGCGACTTCGGGCTCTGTCATCGCGAACGCCGAGCGTATCTCGCCATTCAACAAGGGCGTCAACCATTGCGCTTTTTGTTGCTCATTACCATAACGCACCAGTACTTCCATATTACCCGTATCTGGCGCACTACAGTTGAAAACTTCCGACCCGAAGCGGGTACGCCCCATTATTTCTGCTAAGGGCGCATACTCAAGATTACTTAAACCGTAGCCGTATTCACTGTCTGGCAAAAAAAAGTTCCATAAGCCCTGCGCCTTTGCCAAGGCTTTAAGTTCTTCGATCTGGGGCGGTATCGACCAACGATCAGTCGCTGACTCAATTGTTTCGTTCAGTTCTTGTTCAATCGGAT
>JBFJVR010000370.1:0-3378 GCA_041624095.1 Oleiphilaceae bacterium | reverse complement strand
GAATAAATATGATGGAGCCTTTCAGGCTACCTGGAAGGAAATCTAGCATATGGACTCTCTGAATTTTGTTGCAAAGTCTGGTGACCACATTGTATAGCGTGGTTCTGAGCCTACAATTGTCACCATCAAAAGGCTATGCCTGTTTGTCTTTTTTGAACAAATAGTCCATCTTTGCGGCCGCTTTTTCCCGGATTTCTGGCGTGATGTGAGCCGCCAGACTTGCGACTGAGGCGGCAAGCACCGCCGCATCATCGGTATAGCCCAGGAACGGAGTCATGTCCGGAATACCATCTATCATACTAAGAAAGTAACCGAGGCTGCCAAGTATGGCTGTTTTGCACCATAAGGGCGTCGCAGGGGCGCGCAGGGTGTAGAACAGGATAAGTGCATTGCGGATGCATTCCTGACTGGCGAACTGCAAGGCAGCCTTGATTTTATCAAGGAGCCCTCGTTCGCTGATAATGCTGGCATCCTGTTCAGTTGTGCTTTGGTCGTTCATGAGGCTAGCGCAGCTTTATTCGTCGAATTCAGGGGCGAGTACTTGCTCCTTGAGAGCAAACACCAAGCCCAGGTTGTCTGCCTGTGACCAGATCAGGTTGATCACTTCTCCGGGCGTTGTATCGTTGCTGAGAGCCTCATCCTGCACGCTGACAAAGCCCTTTAATAGCAGTGCTTGGCCGTCGAAATTGGCAAACTCCAGCTCGATACGCCCTCCGTCTAGCCGGCACGCACTGCTCTGTATGGTGGAGGGTGTCGAGATGGACGGCGGGTTGAGAACATTGGTATTAATGTTGTGCTCCAAGGTTAATGTTTCGGGGAAGAGCTCCGCATGGCAATCGATATCGGCTGGGTCGCTCGGAATACGATCTTCTATCTGCAGCCGCGAGCCATTCAAATTAGTAATAAAATTTCTGCTGGTTAACATGCCCATCGTATGCCCTTGGAGCTGATACCATTCACCGTTAAAGACCGGCTCGGCGCTGACTTCTCTTAGCTCCGTAGCGATGATTAGCCCCCGGCCACGCTCATCCGTATTCAAGGCGAAGGCCAAGTGTTTCCCGTCTTGGGTTGCGTGACCGTATGGCGCTTGTGCGCCGCCATTCAATCCGATCAAACCACGGTTTTCGGATATCCCAGTGGGGTGTTCCCGCGTAGCTCGTTCAGTTTCTATATCAAAATAGTCCTGGTCCCCCATGCTCTGATCGGCCACCGTATTTACTCCGGTTACGGTATTGTCGCTGCTGCGAACGAGGGTTTTGGTTTCGGCGTTGCTTTCTCGCATTAAGCCGCCTTGCGCGTTCCACTCAGAGGTTTCGGCAAACAGGCTTAATACTTCATTTGTTGCTGCCAGTTTTAGCGACAGGCTGATCACGCCATAATCCGTGCCGCTAAGTACATTGTCAGAGAAATTGCTGTCGGTCTCGAGGCTATGAATTTCCCAAGTAAACATGTTCAAGGCTTCTTGCTTTGCACCACGGCTGAATTTGCTTGGGTCCGAATCGGTGTCGAGGTAAACGCCACCAGCGTTATAGTTAGCATTAAGCAGCCAGGTTGGGCTGGCGCCATAATCGGGCCGTTCGTCTGAGGCGCCGCCAGAGCTTGGGCTAGTATCTGGTTCGTAGTCATTGGCCAAGTAGTATTTACTGAACGTAGGGTTGGCAGACCATCCAAGTTCTGCTCCCACATCCGGTTTCAGAATGCTTTGCAGGGTGTTGTGGTCTGCAAGCAAAAAACCTTGGTTCGATAAGAATGTATCGCTAATTCCAAAGCTAAAGCTGTTGGTAGGTTCGCTGGTATCCAGCGAAAAACGGTTGGTTTCGTCGATGATCAGTGCCGTGCGGGTGAAGGGGATGTCCGAACTTAAGGTGTCGCGACGTATTTCCAACAAGCTGGTGTTCTGATTGAAATAAGGGTAAGCAGGAAAAGCACTGCCCAGCTCTTCTTTGGTAACTATTTTAGAGCTTGCTGCTGCAATTGCGATTTCATTTTGGCTATTAGACGGGAAAGGCAGTACATCGTCCATAAACAGGCTAAACCAAACCGAGTTGTATTCCTGGTTGTAGTTCAACTGGCTCAGCAAGTCACCGTCGGTGAGGCCGAAGCTTCTTTTGGTTCCCTTGGCAATGGGCGAAAACGCGGTGTTACCCAGGTTGTCGATCAGCGCTTCACGGGTAATCTCCCGCGCAGCGGTTTCGACATGGCGTCGTAAATCGCGGTTTTCATCCAGCAAGTCGAGGGCCGAACTGATAGTGCTGGAATTGGGAACGTCGATATCAAAATCTTGTACCAGTTCACTGAGATTAGCGAGTAAAGCAGATTTGACTTCGTGTTGTGTGGGGCAGTCATCCGAGCTGTCGCAGGGCAACATTTGCTGTAACTTTTCAGCAGTGTCGATTTCCTCAAACAGTTTCTGCAATACATAGTGTGAGGCAACATTGACCGTGATCGCTTCGTTCTCGTTTGCTTGTGTATATAGCGGTGCGTACAGTACCTGAGTATTGCTTAAGGTAACTTTCACGACCCGGTTAATTTGTTCTTCGTAGAGGGCGTTGAATTGAATTTCGTAACCGCTGCCCGAGGTTTTTTTGCGTACTTGATACTCGGGAGTAGGTGATACATTGCTCTCTTGAAAGTTGTGATCCAGGGAGACAACCGATATTTGGTTTTCACTGAGTGAGGAGCGTTCACTCAGCCCGGTCAAAGCTAGGGCGTGTTTGGGCGTAAGGAGGTGGTACAAGCTGCGCTGCCAGCTGGCTAACATTTGGTCGGTGGCTTCTACTCTGATGCTGATAATTTCAGCTGGGCTAGGGTCGGCATCGCTGGTGTTTTTCTTTCTCCCTCCACCGGGGCCCGGTACGCCGCAAGCCTGAATAAGGCTGGCAATCAGAACAATGACTAAAAACAGGCCGGTAGGGTTTCGAGGTGTAGGCATAGCTAAGCTGTTACTCTCTGTAATGTATGATACTGCCTTTGCTCGTGCAAAAGCCTTATGCCAGATTAATATCCGTTTAGGCTGGTACTGGGCGGAACGTGCTAGGGTAAAGCGCTTAAAATTAATGTCCTAAATGTAGCTAAATATTATTCATACGAGAAGGATAAAATGTCATATTTGTGATCGATAGCGGCTGGTAGTCGCAATTTAATGGTTTTAGACTTGAAGCGTCTAGCGTCTCCCATCTAGCATCTCCCATCTACCGCCTACCGTCTAGCATTTTCCATATTTATAAAGCCACTTTGCTTGATCAAAGTGGCGCAAAATCATCGTCCCACGCTACGCATTTCCTTGCTGCGCTGATTAAACTGGCGTCGCGATAACTCACGCTGCGCGCTCAGACATCTCGCGACTTGATCCAGTTTAATTGCGCTTAGCATCGGGCG
>JBFJVR010000369.1:0-3378 GCA_041624095.1 Oleiphilaceae bacterium | reverse complement strand
CAACAGTCCAGTGACTTTAAAAGTGTATCTTTCCGGAGAAATCCATACCGACTGGCGCGACCAGATCATTCAAAGCTGCCGCGAGCAGAATTTGAGCATTTCATTTACCTCCGCCAATACCAACCACGAAGCCAGCGATGCAGCCGGCGATGTACTTGGCCACGAAGACAAAGCCTTCTGGCGCGACCACAAATCAGCCAAGGTCAATGCGATCCGAACTAAAACCCTGATTGAGCAGTGCGACGTGGCGATCATTCGCTTTGGCGACAAGTATAAGCAATGGAATGCCGCCTTCGATGCCGGTTCCTGCGCGGCACTCGGCAAGCCCTATATTACGCTGCATGGTGAAGACATTATCCACCCACTCAAGGAAGTAGACGCCGCCGCAATGGCCTGGGCGACGACAACAGATCAGGTGGTCGAGATTTTAAAATACGTGGTGAGTGAGCTTTAGCAAATAAGGGGGCAGATTTATCTTCTTCACATTTATGATGGCCCGCAACCTGGGGCCATCAATGAGTCGCTGCAAGCGTCTTCACAACATCCAGAATCCGAGCAAATCAAGGCTAGCCCTACCCTACGCGGGATAACGCCCAAACCAAGATGTTCGACTTTATCAAGATGTTCTACAATCATATCAAGCGACATAGTCACGCTGGGAGCGCTTCTCCAGCGCAGCTCCAAAGCTAGCAGGGGTCTAGTAGAACTCGGGAGGTCCAATGAGACATGTTAAGTTAGTTATATTGCTTGTTCTGATAGCTGTTTCTTCTTGCTCAACTGGCCCAAGCAAAGAGGCTATCTTGTATCAAGAAAACATAATGAAAGAAAAGACGGACAATGCGAAGAGATTCGTAGATATCTTTCTTAAAGAATTTTGGCACAAACCGCTAGAAACATTTATAAAACCAAACCAACGCGGAAAACATCAAACGATACTTACAGTATTTAACTCAACTGTGAACGTTGAAAACTTGTATAACCCCGACAGCAATTACGGGATAACTAGGTTTTCAAGGTGCAACAAGTTAACCGAGCCACCACCCCTAGCCGCAGACTTGTCTCTGACATCTGGATATCCACAAAGACTGGACGCAAACTTTGTGTTCGCGATGAAATCTTGGGAGATTATTGAATCTAAAAGGGTTCCCAATGGTAGAGATTGTTCAGGATCTCTCTTTTCTCATAGCTGTACCGATTTGGTCGTAGAGAGCGAAGGTTGTGTATTAGATAAACGAGAGCTAAGCCCGGGGGCAGAGTATATGCATGTGCCTATGATTGAGGCTTCAGCCATTAGAGATATGCTTTTAGATAGAGGCGTACCCCTAGCATTTTGTCACTCTCCAAAATACGATACGCGTTGGTCAGACTCGGAGGGTATAGCTACTCACCAAACCGTTGAATGCGCGATAGATATGGGGCAAGGCGCTGTATGTAGGCCTGACAACTGTCACATGCCGGTAGCGAGCGTTTTCATTAGCACATACAGAGGCATGCTCACTGAATTCAGGTTTAACGATCTAAACATCGAATTTATGGACCACAGCAGAAGCTTAGCCGAAATCTATTATCAACGATTTCAGGACCCAACTTATGTTAGCCAAGTTTCTGATTTCTACAATCGGCTTGTTCGCTGGAGTGACAATAGGTATCAAGCTCAATTAGGGAAGAATATGGCCAATGAGCGTCTCTGGGCGGAAGAGGAAAGACAGCGGGAAGCCCAGCGCGCACAAGCAAGGGAAGAAGCACTCCGCTCAGCAGTGAACAAAGCCGCTTCGAGCTTGCAAAACCATCATAATGAGTTCGCGACACCCGCATTAAATACCAACGTCAACACACCTGTTGTCCGGCAAGATACATCAGAAGCGACTAAAAACAATTCAACCAATCCCACGTCCAATAATAATATCGGGCATGCCGTAGATAAATATCTCCCGCAAGGTGAAAGCTCATCAAAGATAAGCAACGCCGCTAAGTTTTGGTGCACGAAGGAAGGTGGTAGTTTTAATGCAAGCACCGGTCAGTGCACTAACCCTACAAAAGAAAATTGTCTGAAGACCGGTCGCAGATGGATGGGCGATCGTTGCGATAGCAAGATTAATCGAGTTAGTTTTCCGGGGCGAGCGTGTTCCGATGTCTCAGGTGAAAATTGCAATACCGGTGAGACGATTTATTACAACAATCAAACGGGTCAGTATGATCAAGGCGACTCGAAGAGCGCCAATAAAGCAGGCGCGACATCCACTGGCACCAGTAAGCCGAGCGAGTCGGGCATAAATGACGACTGCTGTTACGATATTGGCCAGAGTGACAAAACCTATGGTGACGCGCTCGACAAGGCTAAAGCAAAAGCAGAAAGGGTGTGTCGCCGCAAGGGAGAAAACCTAAAGCCTATCAATTTATTCCACGAACAGGAATCTTCACCGGGTTTCAAATTTAGAAGTAGGCTGACATACAAATGCGGCATCGAAAGCCAATAATCACATTTTTGTCTATCGCGAAAGGGTCAAAGGGTCAAAGGGTCAAAGGGTCAAAGGGTTGATCACGGGTGTCAGTGACCTTTAGTTCCATCGGTGAGTGAGTCATCAATATCACGATCAGGCGGTGAATTGTAGGTGTGCCAATGCCAAATTCGGGGCCAGAGTAAAAACTCTATAATCCAGCAGTATGTAAGGGTAGTTTTTACTCTGACCCCGATCTACTAATTTCAGTCATAAAAGGCTCAAGATTAAATGCAATTCAACTGGCATGCCAACTATCGTATTCTATGTCGAATAAGAACTACTGTGAGTAATCGATGAAAGCGCGTGATGTCTTTTCATGGTCTATCTTTCCGGTGACGGTTGCCGCCGTGCTGCTGGGCGGGGTTTGGGCTATTGATGGCGGCCACGAACCGAGCTTGGTTGCGGGGATCGGCACATTTGTGAGCCTGGCACTGGTGGTGACATTAGAGCGCTTACTGCCATACCGCAAAGAGTGGAATCAATCCCAAGGCGACCTGCGCGCAGACTTGCTGTACCTGCCTAGCTATTTCGGCATTAACGCGCTGGTACAGCCCGTGGTCGCCGCTGGCATCGTGCTGGGCGGTGCTATGATTTCGGATGCCTTGGGCATGGGGCTGTGGCCTTCAGAGTGGCCACTGCTCGCGCAGTTTCTAATGGCCTGCATTGTGGTGGAGTTTTTCGACTACTGGCCTCACCGCTGGCTGCACGAAGTCCCTTTCCTATGGCGTTTTCATGCTATTCACCACAACCCAAAGCGCTTGTATTGGCTGAATGCAACGCGAGCGCATTTTGGCGAAGTCGTATTTCGCGGCATCTTGAATGCCGTGCCGCTGGCACTGGCCGGCGCCAGCGCGGAAGTGCTGGCAATGGTGGGATT
>JBFJVR010000368.1:0-3394 GCA_041624095.1 Oleiphilaceae bacterium | reverse complement strand
GAATCGCGGCGCCTCAAGCGGCTAAGGTCACTGCCGCTCATGCGATGAACTTACTCACGCAGACACCTCCGATAAGCCAAGCCGCTTTACCTGATCAGCACTGGGACCAAAACCTGCATGTTGAAGCAGGTGCCGATTGTTCGAGCTGCCATCAATCCAGCCAGCAGAGCAACCCCGATTGGCTAGCCAAACCGGGCTTAGCAGAATGCCAGCAGTGCCATCACAACGAGAGCAAAACTTACCTACAGGGAAAACACGGCATGCGCATCGCTCAATCAATGCAGGCCATCAGCCCCGGGCAATCGACACTGCCATTCAATCCGCTCAAGGCCCACACGGAACATGGATGCACCAGTTGCCATCAAGGGAAGCTAGATAACACGCTGTTTGCCTCTCTTGAGGCATGTATGACTTGCCATACAGATGAACATACACGCGCCTTCCCTGATTCCCCACACGGGCAACTCGCCGCACAAGTAAAAGCAGGCAAACTAGAGCCAGAACAAGCGGTCACTTGTGCTACCTGCCATATGCCCATAGTCGAACGAAGTGTTGACGGACAAACATTAAGGAGTGTGCAACATAACCAGAACAATAACCTGCGACCCAACGAGAAAATGATTCGCCCGGTGTGTATGTCTTGCCATAGCCTGGCCTTCTCAATCGACTCTTTGGCAGACACTGAGCTAATTCAAAACAACTTTTCGGCACCACCGACGAGACATGTTCCGTCTATAGATTGGGCGTTGGAAAAAGACCAAAAGTAAGCAACCTAAGTAAACCCTGAGGAGAGTACCATGAAAGTAAAACCATCATTGAACAAAGGCCTGTGCGTCACTGCCATCATCGCGAGCACTACATTACTAAGTGCATGCAACGAACCAAAGCACACCGGTATCGAACCCAAACTCTATACCGACTCGCTGTTCGCGGTGATGAAGGCCGATCGAACGAACTACACAAAGCTAGTGGTTAAGCGGCTCGGCCCGAGCGGCACAGGCGTAGTAAAACCCGATGAACATTGGCAAGATCTGCCAAACGGCACCCTCTTACCCGCACAGATGTTCAGAGCCGGAGCTGAAGCCGTCGCCGAAATGACAGATGAGTTCAGCTATTCATTGCAATCGATATGGCCAATCAACAGCCAGAACGCTCCCAAAACACCCATTGAAAAACAAGGCCTCGAATACATTGCTGAAAACCCGGGTGAAAACTTTTATGGCGAAGAAAAACTCGGGGATACGACCTACTACACTGCGGTCTACCCCGATGTCGCGGTATCGGATGCCTGCACAAGCTGTCATAACGATCACAAAGATTCACCCAAAAATAACTTCAAGCTAGGGGAAGTGATGGGGGGCGTTGTGATTCGAGTGCCAATCAAATCATCCTAAAACCTGTAACGCTAAGATCGGGAGGTACGCATGCCAAAGTCTACATTGATGCCCTTACTATTGCCTATGCTATTCATCGTAATAGCGGGGTGTACGAGTGAACAACAGCAAATACTTGTTCAGGGCGAAGCGGTATACAGCTCAACCTGCAAGGTTTGTCATGCTCAGGGCATCAATGGGGCGCCCATTTTGGGCAACAACAAGATGTGGGTTAAACGTGCGGAGCAGGGTTTACCTGTCCTAGTTCAGCATGCGAGCCAAGGGTACGGCTTGATGCCTGCCAAAGGAGGGAACGACACACTCTCGAACCAGGACATTAACCATGCGGTGCAATTCATGCTGAGTAAACTGAACTAAGTGCCAACATACTCAGTGACGTTAGTGCCGCAATAGCGAAGGAATACTAGGCGTAAAGCCCAGCAACGGGCAAATTTCTAATCAGTCTGAAAACATTTTTTAATGCTAACGAGAAAGTGGAGAACACAATGTCAGTATACGAAAAAATTGGCGGTGAAGCCGCAGTGAATGCAGCAGTAGATATTTTCTATCGAAAAGTGCTTGCAGATGATCGCATCAACGAGTTCTTCGATACCACCGACATGGAGGCTCAACATGCCAAACAAAAAGCCTTCTTAACAATGGCCTTCGGTGGGCCAAATGCTTACACCGGCAAAGATATGCGTACCGCACATCAACACATGAACTTAACCGAGGCGCATTTTAATGCGGTTGCTGAGAACCTTACTGCCACACTAACGGAACTGGAAGTACCACAACAGTACATTGACGAAATCATCGGCATTGCTTTGAGCGTGAAAGACGACGTTTTAAACGTATAAAACTAAAGGACATTGAAGCAATGAATCACGCGGTTAATTACCACGGTAAAACCTTCGGCTCTGCCGAAGGTGAAACCGTATTAGATACTCTCGTGCGCGAAGGTCAGGATGTCATATTCGGCTGTAAAGCAGGAGTATGCCAATCCTGCGTCATGCGCTGTGAAGAAGGCGACCTCCCCAGCACCGCACAAAAAGGTTTGAACGAAGCGCAAAAGGCTTTGAACTATTTTTTACCCTGCCAATGTCATCCTCAAGGCCCATTAAAAGTAGCCAAGCTCGATCAGCAACGAAGCATCGTCACGGCCAAGGTGAAGAACAAGGTGTGGTTGAATGCCCAGGTTATTCGCCTGCAACTGGACACTGAACTGGAATTCAGAGCAGGTCAATTCATTACCTTGTGGAACGACCACTCAATTGGACGAAGCTACTCCATTTCAAGTTTACCAAGTGAAGGGATCGTTGAGTGTCACATAAAAGTGATCGAGAATGGTGTCTTCAGTCAATGGGTAAAGGACCAACTAAAAGCCGGCCAAACCTTGGGCATCCAGGGGCCTTATGGCTTGTGCTTCTATCAAGGCAAACCAGAGCAGCAGCTATTGCTTGCGGCGATTGGGACTGGCTTATCTCCTATCCTTGGCGTGCTTAAAGATGCACTTGCCAACCGGCACCATGGCACTATTGATGTCGTGATTGGCGCTAAGCAAATAAGCGGGTTCTATATGCTCGACACGCTGCGACAGTTAGCTAGGCATCACCCGAATATTAATCTTCACTTCGTGTGTCAACACGAAGCCCAACACCCAATCGTTAGCGGAGATATTTATCACTATATCTCGGAGCGCTTTAAGGACCTTAAAGATAGGCGTATTTTCCTGTGTGGAGCAGCCTCCTTCGTAGAAAAAGCAAAGAAGTTGGCGTTTATGAATGGAGCGGCAATATCAGAGATACATGCGGACGGGTTTATCGCATCCTAGCTGAGCGCACTTTGGCAGCTACCGCTGACACCTGCTTTATTGTATTCTGCTGAAAGCCAACTCGACACTTTGCGTTGCGGCAGCACGAAGGACAGGCACGGTGTTCCTTAGCAGGGAATGATCAACAGATCGCGCTAAGTAAGTCGCAACACACTAACCCATACTCAGAAAATTTCAGAGAGTCATG
>JBFJVR010000367.1:0-3405 GCA_041624095.1 Oleiphilaceae bacterium | reverse complement strand
GTGGCCGATTTCGTCGAGTATCCAGATAAAGCGGCCCGCCCAGCCTCCACCCTCGTCATCGTAGACGACAAGGTGTGTTTCGTGGCTTAAGCCAATACGCTGAAACAGTTTGGTCAGCGAAGCCTTGTCAGGTAACAAGCCTGGTACCGGTGGTGAATGCTGGGTCTCGCTCGGCGAAACATGCACTGCGCCGGGAATATGTGTATCCAGGAATCGATCCATTTTGCCTAGGTCGACCAGCAGCAGCTGTTCTGCTGAGGTGTTTATCGCTTGCAGCAGCTGTTCTGGCTCAATAAGGGTTGGCAGCATCGCGTGTGTTCTCTTATGCTTGGGGCGTCAATATGAAGCACTATAATGGTGGGCAATAATATCAGAAGCCAGAACGCGTCTCTATCATTGCGTTAGCGAAAAGTAAGTCAGCTGCGCTCACGCTCGCGGTTTTTTGCTGTTCGCCAGGTGGGTGAGGGCGTGCGATACCGCGCCACAAAGATACTTGAACTGCTTGTATTGTTCCTCGCTCATCGGCGTCGATTGGTAATTGTCGGTATAGAAGATCGCTACCGGATTTTTGTTCACAAATACCGACATCAGGAAAAACTCATCGACCTCGATGACCTGTTTAAAGTTCATTGGTACGAGGTTGTTCAGTTTGCTGCTGCTACTTGGCTTTAGCCAAAGGCTGGCAGGACGCTCACACAGTTTGCCGAAAACGGTAGCGCCTACTATCGGGCTGTCGAAGCCAGCCATTTCGCCGTGTTGCCGACAGCCGACCGAGTAGTAAACTTTGAGCCGGCTGTTGTCTTTGTTGACCAGCGCCACCATTGCGCGCTTGGTATCGAGGCCATAGGCGATGCCCTGTGTCGCAGCGTTCATCAGCTCGTGTAAGTCGATAAACTCTTCTGGCCGGTTCAGCATGATGCTGGTCAGTTCGCTAAATATCGGGTTTACCGCAGGGCTGCTCTTGTCGGTTTGCACCTTAGCGGGCTTGGTTTCTATCGCTGCGGGTTTTTTGAGGGGTTTTTGCGCTTTGACTGTCTCGCTCGCCGTGTTGGTCGACGTGCTGTTCGCGCCCATAGGTGCTTGTTGTTTGGTTTTTGCTGCGTCTTTTGCAGTCGGAGCACCTGCAGACTTGCTGCGCAAACGAGGGGGTAAAAACAGCTTGGCTGCGGGTAGCATTATGCCCGGAATCGGGTGGGCTCTCGACATATCGGCAGCAACTTCATGGCTGAAGCGGATTGCTTCGTCCAGACTACAGTTTAAGCAGCTGGCTAGTATTCTTTGGCTGCGCAGGCAGGCTCGCGAGTACCAGTCATGAGTTACGTTGTACGCGACCATATTTGCAAGCATTGCAAGATAATGTGTTTTCTGGGTCAGCAGCGACAGGTCGCGGTCATCTAACGGCTGCGGGCTTCCCTTGTCGGGCGTTGAATGCGCCAGCTGAATCCATTGTTTTAGGCTGGGTTGCTGGTTTTCTTCGTATGCGGCACGCACTGCATCGGGCAAATGGAGCATCTGAACAACTGCCTGAGCAATGTCTTTAACGGTACAGCCAAGTACCTCGCTTTCCGCTTGTGTCGCGGCTTTGAAGTTAGACCGAATGGCATAGCGGACCAAACGCATTTCGGGTGTGGCAAAGTACCACAGGTACCAGGCTGGCACGCCTAAAAACAGGCTGGACCAATACACATCCTCTGGGTTGCCTTTTTTCTTCCGCAAAGAAATAGCCCGACCTAAATGAGCTGCGTATAAACTGCTGCTGAGCACCCGGATAAAGTAAAACGCGCTGATGTCTTTCGATGAAGCTGCTTTGAACGGTAGTTTGGGAATTAAACCTTGGAGTTGGTCGGTTCCGATCATGCTAATCGCATGGTCGAGTGTTTTACTGGTCGGGTTGCCTGTCGGGCGACCTTTGTTGGCTTCATTCATGATATAGAACGAAAGCACCGGGTCATTATTCAGTTGCTGGGCAATGGACTGATACGGAAGCGATTCGTGCCTGAGTTTGGTGGTAACGATTTGCCCTATCTTAAACGGAGTCGGTAGCATTTTTGCTAACAAGAGCTGAGCCCAAGCTTGCGGGTCCTTTGGCATCGTCGTTTGATTCATAAAACAAATACTATCCTGATTCGACTTTTTGAGGCTCGCGGCTCTCGTTGTTTTTTTAGCCAGAAGCCGGAACCTAGCCTACCATTGCCTAAACTTAACTATAGACCGAAGTTGCCTGCTTGCACAGTTGATACATGGGCGCAAAGCACTGGCAGTGTATAGCAGCCTAATAGGTATCTATATCGTCGAGCGTTGCAAGAATACGCGCATAGCTGGCCATCCGTGAAGGAGAAATGTCACCTTTGTCAAAGGCCTCTTTAATTGCACAGCCGGGCTCGTTTTGATGCTTGCAATCGCGAAACTTGCAATACCCGAGATGCGGTCGAAATTCGATAAAACCTTCAAGCAATTCCTGCTCATTAATGTGCCATAACCCAAATTCCCTGATTCCGGGAGAGTCGACAATATTCCCGCCAGCGGGGATATGGAAGAGCTTCGCCGTGGTGGTGGTATGTGTGCCTTTGCGTGTCAGCTCCGATAATTCACCAACACGAATGCTTTGATCGTTAAGTATGCTTTTAATTAAGGAGGACTTGCCTACCCCCGATTGCCCGACAAATACGCTGGTATAGTCTTTCAGCCAATCGAGCAGATGCGATTCGCAATGGCTGGTGTCTTCTGCGCTGGTGAGCAGTACTTCGTAACCAAGATCTCGGTACGCAGTGATCAAGGCTTCAATCTCTGCCCTGTTGGTGTCGTTAATCAAATCACTTTTGTTGAACAGGATGGCGGGGCGAATGCCAACGGTTTCGGCAGCAACAAGGTAGCGGTCAATCAGGTTGGCAAAGGGCGTCGGTTCGGTCGCGACGACAATAATAATCCGGTCGACATTTGCTGCGACTGGTTTCAGCTGGCCGTAGTTATCGGGTCGCTGAAGTAAGGTGCTGCGTTCCAGTCGGGCTTCTATAACGCCGTTCTGTTCTTTGCTAGCTCGCCATACAACCTGGTCTCCGGTCACTAAGGCATCGAGGTTTGCTCTAACGAAACATCTTTGAACGGTGCCTTTTGGTGCTATGTCGCTGGCATCGTCAATGGCTTCTACATCAATTAGTTGCCCGTAATGCGCGATGATTAGCCCGAGCTGTTCTTGCCCCAGGTCACCGGTATTTACCTGCTCCTTTATTTGCGACTCGCGCTTCTTAACACGTTCGGTTTTTTCGGATTGAATCTTTTCGATGCGCCACTGCTGGCGTCGGTTTAACTTTCGTTTGCTCATTGATCGGCATGTCGGCTGCGAGATGAAAGGGCATTCTAACAGTAAAATTTGTTCTTATCGCGGTGCAACAGTTGTTAACTGGC
>JBFJVR010000366.1:0-3406 GCA_041624095.1 Oleiphilaceae bacterium | reverse complement strand
GCGTATCACAGACGCAATGCGCAGTGGCAAGCTGACCTCCGACCTGGGATTGGCAGATTTTGATATCGATAATGATCGTTTTATGATTTGCGGTAGCCCCAGTATGCTCAAAGACACGTGTTCGATTCTGGATGGCTTAGGCTTCAATGAGGCCCGCCATGGGGATTTGGGTCACTACGTTATTGAGCGCGCCTTCGTCGAGAGCTGAGTATAAAAGCTAAGTAAAGGGCAGAAGGGGCTTAATCGTCATCTTCTGCTTTTTGCTCGCTACGAGGCGGACAATGGTATTCTGCCATCACCTCACCATTGGTAACGCTACGCAGATGAACATCAAAGCCCCAAAGACGATGAACGTGCTTGAGTACTTCGTCAGTATCTTCACTCAAGGGAATGCGATCTTGGGGAATATGTTGCAATAAGAGGGAGCGATCTCCTCTCAGGTCAACGTCCCAGATCTGGATGTTTGGCTCTTTAATACTCAGGTTGTATTGTTTAGCAAGCTGCTCGCGCACGTATTGGTAGCCACTGTCGTCGTGAATGCCTGTAACCTGATAAGTATCCTCTTGGTCGTCATCTTTAATGGCAAACAGCTTTAAATCGCGAATGACTTTCGGCGACAAGTATTGCAGGATGAAGCTTTCGTCCTTGAAGTTACGCATCGCGAAGTCGAGCGTTTCTTGCCAGTCTGAGCCAGCAATATCCGGGAACCAAGCGCGGTCCTCATCGCTAGGGTTCTCACACATCCGGCGAATATCCTGGAACATGGTAAAACCCAGTGTGTAAGGATTGATTCCGCTATACCACTGACTATCAAAGGGGGGTTGGTAAATCACCGCAGAGTGCGACTTCATGAACTCGATCATAAAGCCTTCATCGATCAGGCCCTTGTCGTAAAGTCGATTCATAATGGTGTAGTGCCAAAAGGTTGCCCAACCTTCGTTCATCACCTGAGTTTGGCGCTGGGGGTAAAAGTATTGTGCAATTTTACGCACAATACGGATGATTTCTCGTTGCCAAGGCTCTAATAAAGGTGCGTTTTTCTCGATGAAGTAAAGCAGGTTTTCCTGAGGTTCTTCAGGGAAGCGTTTTACCTTGGCTTTTTTTGCGTCTTCGGTGCTGGCTGGAATCGTGCGCCATAGTTCATTGGCTTGCTGCTGCAGGTGGAATTCACGTTCCTCCTGACGTTGCGCTTCTTCTTCGGCTGAAATTGGAGCAGGGCGCTTATATCTATCGACTCCGTAATTCATAATCGCGTGGCAGGAGTCGAGAATGCGTTCGACCTCATCTAAACCATAGCGATGTTCACATTTGGCGATGTAGTTTTTTGCGAATACAAGGTAGTCGATAATGGCACTGGCGTCAGTCCAGGTCTGGAACAGATAGTTGCCTTTGAAAAACGAATTATGCCCGTAGCACGCATGGGCAATGACCAGGGCTTGCATCATCATGGTGTTTTCTTCCATGAGATAAGCGATGCAGGGGTTTGAGTTGATCACGATTTCATACGCAAGCCCCATCTGGCCCCGCTGGTAACTTTTAGAGCTGTGTAAAAACTGTTTACCGAAAGACCAATGATTATAGCCAACGGGCATGCCGACGGACGAGTAGGCGTCGAGCATTTGCTCGGCACTGATGACTTCGATCTGGTTAGGGTAGGTGTCGAGATTGAACTCCTTTGCTATTTCAGCAATGGCGGCGTTATATTCCTCGATCAACGCGAAAGACCACTCAGAGCCAGTGGAAATATAATTGGCTACTCTGGCATTCTCACTCATGCGGGTTTCCTCTGAAATAACTTACGGAAAACCGGGTAGATCTCGCTCGGCTCGGTAATGTGCTGTTGGGCAAAACTGTCTTTGAACTCAGCACTCAGTTTGGTAAATTCGTGCCATAGCATTTGGTGTTCGTGCGGGGTGATTTCGATGTACGAATAGTATTGAACATGCGGCAGTATTTTTTCGCGCAATAGCTTGGTACACAGCGGTGAATCGTCGTTCCAGTTGTCGCCGTCGGAAGCTTGAGCGGCGTAAATATTCCAATCTGAGGATGGGTAGCGTTTATCCATGATTTCGTGCATCAGCTTGAGCGCACTGGATACTATCGTGCCCCCGGTCTCTCGGGAATAGAAAAACTCCTCCTCATCGACTTCTTTAGCGCTGGTGTGGTGACGAATGAAAACCACATCAATCTTCTGGTAGTTTCGTTTCAGAAACAAATAGAGCAGGATATAAAAGCGCTTCGCAGTATCTTTATGCATTTGGCTCATCGAGCCTGATACGTCCATTAAGCAAAACATGACGGCGCTCGTGCTGGGCACTGGTTGCTTCTGGTATTGGTTGAACTTTAGGTCAAACTCGTCAATCCAGGGGATGTTATGAATGCGTTTTTTGAGCCGTTCCAGCTCGCTTTCGAGTTCGCGCAGTTTTTGCTGGTCAGGAACCGGTTCAGCTTTAAGTGCGGTGAGTTCCGATTCGATTCGTTTAATATTTTCGCGCGACTTGCCAGTTAAGGCTAGCCGTCTGGCATAGGCCCCCTTTAGCGAACGGACGATGTTGATCTTCGCAGGTGTGCCTTCATTGGCATAGCCAGCCCGCAAGTACTTGTACGCAGTTGTGTCTTTGAGCTGTTTTTTGACCAGGTTGGGTAGCTCAAGATCCTCAAACATGAAGTCCAGAAACTCTTCTTGCGAAATCTGAAAGACAAAGTCATCCATACCTTCGCCGCTGTCGCTGGCTTCGCCTTCTCCCGAGCCTTGGCCGCCGCCACCGCCTGGGGGTTTGGGTAGTTTGTCTCCGGTGGCGAATTCTTTGTTGCCCGGGTGAACCATTTCTTTTACGCCGCCCTGGCCGGGGCGGAATATGGGTTCCTCAATATCTTTGCCCGGAATGCTGATGCTTTCGCCCCGGTCCATGTCAGTAATACTGCGCTTGCCGACGGCATCGGAAACGGCCTTTTTTATATGCTCACGATAACGACGCAAAAAACGCTCGCGGTTTACCGCGCTTTTGTTTTTGCCATTCAGTCGCCTATCAATTATATGGGTGATGCCCATAAATACTCCGCTTAGACAGTCTCGAACGTGATGGCTTGGACTCGCCAAACCATGCCTCTGTGCTGCGCAATTACTTACTCGTCTGGTCGGCGCCAGACTTTCAGTTTACTGTGATTTACGCACCCGCAAATACCATTCAGCGAGTAGTCTTACCTGCTTCTCGGTATAGCCGCGTTCAATCATGCGCTCCACGAACTGCTCGTGTTTGTGCTTATCTTCTTTGGACCCCTTGGCATTGAATGATATGACGGGTAGGAGGTCTTCGGTGTTCGAGAACATTTTTTTCTCGATCACGGTTCGCAGTTTTTCATAGCTCAGCCAAGACGGGTTCTTGCCATTATTATTGGCTCTGGC
>JBFJVR010000365.1:0-3417 GCA_041624095.1 Oleiphilaceae bacterium | reverse complement strand
CTTGCCATATGCGCGTAAGTGTAGGGTCAGCTAAGTCCGCTTTATTCAAGATCTTAATCCGGGGCTTGTCGGCAACGAGTGTTTTAACCATAGGGTTGGCGCTGCTGAATGGGATACGTGCATCGAGCACCTCGATGACGACGTCAATTTGCGCCATCACCTTTTTAATTTCTTTACGGGCTTTATGTATGTGCCCGGGGAACCAATTTATAGCCATAGTCTCGTTTCAGTCATTCAGCGGTTGTTTTAGCAGGTATATGGTAACAGAAGTCCCTATGCAGCCCAGCAAAATAACCGCCCAAACTTTCGCGACTATAGCCATCGAGATCAGCATACTGGCCCACAGCATCAGCAGTATTCGCTTGCGGACTTTTTTGCTGAAACCCTTGCCACTGTGCCAGCCACTGAGAATTGGGCCAAGTTGGGGGTGAGTGTAGAGCCAACGGTGAAAACGATCGGAGGAACGGGCGAACAGCCAGCCGGCTAATAGAATGAACGGTGTTGTGGGGAGTAATGGCAAGAAAATTCCAATTACACCCAGCACAACACAGATCATGCCAAGGCTTATCATTAATAGTTTTAGCGCCTTATTCATACATCTGTTGTCTTATGGTTACGGGGGCGACGGGTCAGCCCGCTTGCTGAGCGTAAACGTCTCGCCAATTGCCAAGGTCAAAAATTCATTTGCTTTAATTAAGCCTTTTTCCGCGGCTACAGCGATGCGCTGAGCGGGCTCCATCATGGGTTCGCCTGAAAGTTGAAAAGTACCCCAGTGCATGCCGATGCTTTGGTCCGCACGGATATCTTTATGAATCTGAATGGCCTGTTCAGGGTCGACGTGCTGCTGTTCCATAAACCAGCGGGGAGCATAGGCGCCGATCGGAATGAGGCCCAGGTCTATCTGCCCGAACTTTTGGCCAATCTCTTTAAACTGAACCGGGTTGTAACCGGTGTCGCCTCCAAACCAGAGGGAGAAGTCATCGATTTGTATATGCCACGCGACCCAAAGCGTTTCAAAGCGGTCAAAAAGGCCTCGCGCCGACCAATGTTGCGAAGGGGTGGCGGTGGCGATCATACGCCGGTCGTTGTATTGATCCCACCAGTCAAATTCCAGTATCTGCTCCGCCGCAATGCCTTCATCAATAAACCAGTCTTTTAGCTTTAAGGGAACGAGGTAACGAGGGCTGTCGCCTAGTAATGCAATGGTTTTACCATCAAGGTGGTCATAATGGTTATGTGAAATGATGACGTAGTCGATAGGGGGCAGATCTGCACTGGAGATTGGCAGAGCTACGAGGCGCTCTGGGCCAGCAAAAGAAACCGGGGATGCGCGTTGTGACAGAATGGGGTCGCTTAGAATATTGATGCCACGATATTGAATCAGAAATGTGGAATGGCCGAGCCAAGTGACCTGAGGTAAGTCTTCGGGTTCGCGTATCAGATCCAGATCGGGCTCAGCAAGAGGAATCTGATGTGCCTCTTTACTATGGTCGGCAAAGGGTTCATCACCAAAATAACGCATTTTCAGAAAGCCTATCGGACCTTTTGCAATAGGCGTGGTATACAGGTTTTGGAATCCTGTATCGGTATGATGAGCGGGTCGGTTTGAATCCGGAGCAGGCGTATTCGTTTTGCAGCTGGTCAGTGCCGTTAAGCCGAGCATCAGCAATAAGAGCTGTAAATGCGCTCTTCGCATAAGTAATTTTCCATAGACAGTTAAACGTGAAGGCCAGATAATACGCCTTTTTTAAAGGGGCCCGCCATGCAAATTTCCAAAGATACCGTAGTAACTTTCCATTATCGCTTGAAGGATCAGGATGGTAACGAGCTGGAAAGCTCACACGGCCACGATCCGATGGCTTACCTTCATGGTCATGGGAACATTATTTCAGGTTTGGAAAAAGGCATGGAAGGCCAGTCCGCCGACGCGACATTTACCGTGACGGTAGAACCAAAAGATGCCTATGGCGAGCGGCAGGAAGGCGCGGTTCAACGCGTTCCAATTAAGCATCTTCACGGCGATAAAAAGCAAAATGCTAAACTTAAGCCCGGCACCGTGGTGGCGATTAATACCGAAGACGGACAAAAGCAGGTTGTTGTCGTAAAAGCGGGTAAGTTCAACGTCGATGTTGATACCAATCACCCTCTGGCAGGTAAAACGCTGACGTTCGAGATTGACGTAGAAAGTGTTCGCGAAGCGAGCGACGAGGAGCTGGCGCATGGCCATGCACATGGCGTTGGGGGCCATCACCATTAACAAGTGCTAATGTGTAAGCTGTGGTTCTTTAAAGGAAAACCGAGTAAGGTTGCGCTTTGCATTTTTCAACAATAATGTCCTGTGGGATGGAAAGCACATGAAAAAAACGATACTTGCCTTAATGATGGTTGGAGCGGCTGGAGTAGCGGGTGCTGCAGACACTAAGTCAGCGGTTCTGGAAACCGAGAATCAGAAAGTCAGCTATAGCTTTGGGGTTGTATTTGGCAAGCGCATGACGAATGATCTGCCGGATCTCGATATGGATGCGTTTGTAAGTGGCTTGAGTGATGCTTTCAATGGCAAAGCTCAGCAGTTAACCGATGAACAGGTTGGGCAAATTCTCAATGAATTCCAGCGCGATCTGCAGCAAAAGCAGTTTGAAAAGGTTCAGGAAATCAGCGCTAAGAATAAGCAGTTGGGTGAAGAATTTCTGGGTGCGAACAAAAATAAAGAAGGTGTCGTGACCCTAGAAAGCGGCTTGCAATATAAAGTGTTGAAAGAAGGTAACGGTGCCCAGCCTGGTCCCAACGATGTTGTAAAGGTGCACTACACGGGTTCGTTGATCAATGGCGAAGTATTTGATAGTTCTGTGCAGCGTGGCGAGCCGGTTTCGTTCCCGGTGAATGGCGTGATTTCAGGTTGGACTGAAGCCTTGCAGTTAATGCCCAAGGGTTCCAAATGGCAGCTATTTATTCCTTCTGATCTGGCTTATGGGCCTAATGGCAATCGCTCTATCGGACCGAATGAAACATTGTTATTTGATGTGGAGCTGCTCGATATAGAGCAAAAGTAGCCTAAACCAAGGAAGTTGTAAGAAAGGCGATGCGTATATAGCAGCGCCTTTTTTTATGGCTGTTTGAAAGTTTGCATCATGCCATCTGAAGTAAGGGCGGTAATGGTGTTATTGGCGAGGCTGAGGTCAACAATCGCCTTGCTTGAGGAGCTGCCGTACTCTTTTCTGGGTGCGGCCTGCCAGCTATGGCTTTCAGTAGCTGTTTTAATGTGCCAGTGTTTGATTTCGCCCTGAAATGTTCCAACGGCTAAATAGCTCTCGTCGTTAGAGAAGCTAGCGCTGGTGTAATTGGTGTAACGGTTGCTGAGAGCAAACACCGGCTTGCCTGTGCTTGTGTTCAATACCATGGAGTCCTCACGTTGAGCCG
>JBFJVR010000364.1:0-3432 GCA_041624095.1 Oleiphilaceae bacterium | reverse complement strand
CTGGCTGGCAACGCTGAACAATAAGGCGAACCAGAGTACCTATTCAGTCAAAGCCAAACACATCATTAATGCCAGCGGCCCGTGGCTAAACAGCTTCCTCGAGACGGCGGTACCCAGCCTTAGCCCACGGCGCAAAATTCGCCTAATTAAAGGCAGCCATATTGTTGTACCCAGAATAAAGGGTGGTGACGAAGCCTTTATTCTTCAAAATAAGGATAAACGCATCGTATTTGTGCTCCCTTATCAGCAACACTTTTCAATCATTGGCACCACCGACAAAGAGTATCAAGGAGACCCAGCAGAGGTTCAGATAGACGAGTGGGAAGTCGATTATCTTCTAGAGGTATTCAACGAGCATTTTCTTCAGGACCTAGGCAAAGAAGACATCGTTTCGAGCTATTCTGGAGTGCGCCCTCTTTGCGACGACGAGTCTGATGACCCATCTGCCATTACACGCGATTACACTTTAGAGCTGCAGCAGCAAGGCTCTAAAAATGCACTTATTTCGATCTACGGAGGCAAGATCACTACTTATAGAAAACTTGCAGAGGCCGTACTCGACAAGCTTCAAGCTTTCTATACGCGCCCACTAAAAACATGGACAGCAAGTTCATCTTTACCTGGCTGCGACTATTTTGGCCAAAGCAGAGAGTCAATCAGACATCAATTAGAGCGGGATTTTAAGTGGCTCCCTAGCGAGTTAGCCCAAAGATTTTCCTGCAGTTACGGCAACAGGTGTCGGCTTTTCTTGAGGGATGCAACACATGTAGAAGGTCTGGGGAAACACTTTGGACACGGGCTTTATAGTGCCGAAGTAGACTACTTAATTGAGTTCGAATGGGCCCATTCAGTAGAAGATATTCTCTGGCGGCGAAGCAAACTCGGACTGCATTTTAATCAAGAGCAGCTGCTCGCTCTTGACTCCTACATTCAGACTCACAAAGTCGCCATGCACTCGAGCGAACAGCATAAAGCCATGTTGATGGAAGCCTAACAGATAGGCTCCATCAGCCTTGCATCGGCTACTGTGACTGCTTTCTAGGCCAAACCAAGCTGAACTTTGCACCACCCAAATCGCTGCGCCCCAAAAACGCCTGACCTCCGTGCCAGAAAAGTATTCGCCTGACGATAGACAAACCCAGTCCGTAACCGCCTGAACTGCGCGTTCGACTATCATCCAGCCTTGCGAATGGTGTGAACACAGACTCCCACTGATCTTCCGGAATTCCCGGCCCATCATCTTCAACATCCACACGACAGGTCTCTTGGTCAAAAGCACACTTGACCCTGACTTTCCCTTTTGCATAACGCGTCGCATTACCTACAAGATTCTGGATAGAGCGATGTATATAGCGGGCTTCCACTTCTGACATCTTCCAGGCATCAGAGCCTTTACTGTATTCCGAGAAAATCTCCATATCGGGCTTGGTAGAGCTTTGTTCGGTGATCACCTGCTCTACAATCTCAGAAATATCGGCTTGTTGAAAAGCCAAAATCGGGCCGCCCTGCTCGAGTCGTGCATAGGTTAGAATCTCGTCTATCAGCTCATCAAGCTCCTGAATATCGCCATCAATGCCTCGTACTTGCTTTTGCAAAGCCTCCTGACTTGGGCAGTCTTCTATCATCTGCACCCCGAACCTGATTCTCGCGACAGGAGTACGCAGCTCATGTGAGACCGCATGAATCATTTCCTTCTGTACATACATTAGCCGTTGGATATGATCCGCCATACTATTAAAAGCAATTCCTAGCCGGCTAATCGCATCATCTCCCGCTGAGCGCTTAACCCGGGCATCAAGTTCACCTCTAGCGATGCGACTCGCCACCGTTTCGATCGACCGTAAACGACGATCCAGAGTTTGAAACAGATAAAAGCCGAGCATTGCTAACAAGCTGATTGCAGCCGCAGCGAGAAAAATAACGACAAACCACGAAACGTGCTGAAACGGCTTTCCATAGTCGAGTTCATAAATCTCACCGTTTGGCGCTCGAAACAGACCGCTAATCGCATTATCACGTATCACCGTATAGTAATCTCGCTCAGCCAAGCCCTCGAGTATCATTTGGGAACTTAGAAGCTCAGGATTGACGATTTTCCTCACCTCAATGCCTAGCGAAACCGCAAGCCTTTGCAATTCGGCATCAAAATCTGCTTCGCCTGCGTCCAACGCTGCCAACTTGCTAGCAAGAATCCAAGCATACAGGTCGAAAACCTGTGTACCCGAAATGCTTGATTCCATCTCAAGCAAGAGCGCATCATCCAGATCAACCCAAGCGTTCAATGCAAAATTGTCGGCGTCAACAACCACCTGCCCCGCGGCAATTCTGGCCTGAAAAACACTACTAAACTTTTCCTGATCTTTAGCCACAACACTTAAAAATGGTAGTGACTCTTTTACCAGTAGACCGTGATCGGCACTTATATAGCGCAGCGCTGGCCCAATGGTATTGGTCCAATATTGCTCATATCTAACCTGATTAGACATCGCAATAACGCCATAACTAAAAAGGCCTAGAACAGTTAATACTGTTACTAGGCCCGAAATCGTGCGTAGAAGCATCTTATTCAAAATAATTACCCAAGTAAGCCCAAACTAGGCTTCTTTTACAAACAAGTAACCTTTACTGCGAACCGTTTTAATCCGACGCGGATGAACTGGGTCATCACCTATCTTAGGTCGAATTCTTGAAACGCGCACATCAATAGAGCGATCTTGACCGTCGTACTCGATACCTCTCAAGGCCGTGAATATTTCTTCACGACTGAGAACACTACCGGCATTACTGGACAACAACCACAAGAGGTCAAATTCGGCGCTGGTAAGGTCAATACTCTCATCGTTCAACCAGGCTTCACGCATGGATGAATCTACCACCAGATTATTGAACACCAGACGCGTCGGACCTTCTGACCCGGAAGCATTTTGTGAGCCATTGTCACCGCCCTGGTCGTGCTCTTTTATTCGCCGTAACAGCGCCCTGATACGAGCTAACAGCACTCTCGGTCTAACCGGCTTGGACATATAGTCATCAGCCCCCATCTCCAGACCTAGTACCTGATCAAGATCATCGGTTCGCGCAGTCAGCATTAAAATAGGCCCGTTATAATTCGGCCTGACCTTGCGGCAGATTGATAAGCCGTCTTCACCTGGCAACATAAGATCCAGAACCACAAGATCAGGCCGTTCAGACGTAATCCGCTCAACGGCGTGCGCACCATTAGCTTCTACCGAAACGACCAAGCCGTTGCTTTCCAGATACTCTTTAGTCAGGTCCGCCAAACGCTCATCATCTTCGACGATTAGTATTCGCCATGCTTCATTCTGTTCTTCGACTTCCATCTGCTTTTTTTCTTATCTGACTGTGTATGTAATAACAAACCCATTGAAGGAATTTGCCACGTGTACGCTTATATCGAACAGCAATATAGCT
>JBFJVR010000363.1:0-3440 GCA_041624095.1 Oleiphilaceae bacterium | reverse complement strand
GCTAAGAAAGCTGGCCGTACTGCAGCCGATGGTGTTATCGCGACAAAAGTTGCTGAAGACGGAAGCTACGGTATTGTGGTTGAAGTGAACAGCGAAACTGACTTTGCTGCACGTGATGAGGGCTTTTTGGCTTTCGTTCAAAAAGTAGTTGCAAAAGCATTCGAAGCTAAATCAACAGACGTTGCTGCCTTGATGGATGGTGAGTTGGAAGAGGCGCGCAGTGCCTTGGTACAGAAAATTGGTGAAAATATTGGTGTGCGACGCATCGAGCAGCTGAATGAAAAAGTCGTTGGTCAGTATGTCCACGGCAATAACCGTATCGGTGTATTGGTAGCGCTGAATGGTGGTGATGCTGAATTGGCTAAAGATATCGCGATGCATATTGCTGCGGTTAATCCGCAATACATCAAGCGTGAAGATGTGCCTGCTGAGGTAGTTGAGAAGGAGAAAGAAATTTTCACCGCTCAAGCTCAGGAAAGTGGCAAGCCTGCTGAAATCATCGAAAAAATGATTGGTGGTCGAATCAATAAGTTCCTTGCGGAAGTAAGTTTGGTAGATCAGCCTTTTGTTAAAGAACCCGACATTAAAGTGGGTGCGCTGGCTAAGAAGGCAGGTGCCGAAGTCGTTGCCATGATTCGTTACGAAGTGGGCGAAGGCATCGAAAAAGAAGAAGTTGATTTTGCTGCCGAAGTTGCTGCCCAGTTGAATGGTTAAGTAGCTATTGGCCAGCTCGTTGTCGAGTTTGGCCAGCTTGGCTAGGCCTGTAGTCGAATCAATAAGAGAAACCGCGTTATCGGTATTGAAAGCGATAGAAGCGGGGTTCTCTTTCCTGATACAATTCAGGCCCGAGTGCCGCATCAAAAAATCGATTATGTGTCGATTATTGGGTGCGGCATTATTGTATGTGGTACACGGCAAGCCAAGGCCGGCGAGGCGGAAGATTAGCGCTTCTTAGTGGGTCTTGAGCTGCCACTATGATAATGGTTTGCAGATGCAAAACAATTAAGCGCGCGCGACCATCAGCGTTTGCGAGTATGCTTGAACCCAGTCCAACACCATAACGACAAAGAGAGATTTTTACATGCCGGTAAACCTCCAGCCAAAATATAAACGTGTATTACTAAAACTGAGCGGTGAAGCCCTGATGGGCGACGAAGACTTCGGGATTGACCCTAAAGTCTTGGACCGCATGGCGCTCGAAGTAGGGCAGTTGATTGGTATCGGTGTTCAGGTGGGCATGGTGATCGGTGGTGGAAACCTATTCCGCGGCGCCGCTTTGAGTGCGGCAGGTATGGATCGCGTGACCGGCGACCATATGGGAATGTTAGCCACCGTTATGAATGCGCTTGCAATGCGCGACGCTTTGGAGCGTTCTAATATTTCTACCCGAGTAATGTCGGCGATTCCTATGAGCGGGGTTGTTGAACATTATGATCGTCGTCGCGCAATTCGCGACCTGAAAGATGGTGATGTGGTGATATTCAGCGCAGGTACAGGGAACCCTTTCTTTACAACAGATTCAGCCGCTTGTTTGCGCGGAATAGAAGTCGATGCCGACGTCGTGTTGAAGGCAACCAAGGTCGATGGCGTGTATAATGCCGACCCCATGAAGGATCCGAGCGCGGTCAAATATGACCGCTTAAGTTACGATGAGGTACTGGACAAAAAGTTAGGTGTAATGGATCTGACGGCGATATGTTTGTGTCGCGATCATAATATGCCGCTGCGTGTATTTAATATGAACAAACCCGGTGCCCTGAAAGATATTATGGTTGGCGAACCTGAAGGTACGTTGATTAGTCAGGGTAAGGAATAGAATTAGGGCTCAGGTGAGCGTTGCGAAATAAGTAAGGGGAACACAAGTGATAGACGAAATTAAGCAAGATGCCGAACAGCGCATGAAGAAGAGTATCGAAGCCCTTGGTGTGGCTTTTGCTAAAATCAGAACGGGCCGAGCGCACCCCAGTATTATGGATGGTGTCATGGTTTCTTATTACGGTGTAGATACACCACTAAAGCAAGTGGCAAATATCAACGTTGAAGACGCGCGTACACTGGCAATTTCTGCCTGGGAAAAGCCAATGGTTCCGGTAATCGAAAAAGCCATTATGGCGGCCGGGCTGGGCTTGAACCCGTCTACATCTGGCGACTTGATACGCGTGCCCATGCCGGCACTGACCGAAGAAACGCGTAAGCAGATGGTCAAGCTGGCTAAAGCGGATGCAGAGGCCGCGCGTGTTTCGGTAAGAAACGCACGACGCGACGCGAATTCTGACTTGAAAGACTTGTTGAAAGAAAAAGAAATTTCGGAAGACGATGAAAAGCGTGGCGAAGACCTTGTTCAAAAGCTCACGGATTCCTATATCGCCCAGGTTGATAAGTTACTGCAAGAAAAAGAAGCAGATCTGATGGAGGTGTAAACCTCCATTTTTGCTTGTTTGCAGTCTCGAAATTGATCAGGGAATTATCTAAAGAATGAATGCTGATATACCGCTAAGTGCCAGTGAAAATCCGAAACATGTGGCGATTATTATGGATGGTAATAATCGTTGGGCCAAGGCGCGCAAGCAGCTTGGAGTGTCGGGGCATAAAGCCGGTGTCGAATCGGTCAGGGCGGTGGTGCAGACCTGCGCAGAAGCGGGCGTTGAAGTGCTTACTTTATTTGCCTTCAGTAGTGAGAACTGGCGGCGGCCAAAAGACGAAGTGGGCGCCTTGATGAAGTTGTTTTTGCTTGCCTTGCAGAGGGAAGTTAAAAAGCTGCACAAAAACAATATTCGTCTCAGAATTATTGGCGAGCGCAGTCAGTTCAGCCAAGTATTGCAAGAACATATGGCAAAGGCCGAACGCCTGACCGAGCACAATACTGCAATGACGCTGGTGATTGCGGCGAACTATGGTGGGCAGTGGGACCTTGTTCAGGCCAGTCGCAGTTTGGCGGAGAAAGTAAAGCAAGGCGTGCTCCAGCCCGAAGATATCAATGAGTCAGCATTGCAAGCCGAGCTTTGTCTTGGTGAGTACCCGATGCCCGATCTTTTAATTCGCACTGCCGGTGAGCAGAGGATTAGCAACTTTATGTTGTGGCAAATGGCCTATACCGAGTTTTATTTTTCGGATCTTTATTGGCCAGATTTTCAGCACGAACAAATGCGGGCGGCACTGGAAGCCTATGCTACTCGGCGGCGACGCTTCGGACAAACTGACGAGCAGGTTGAACAGTCAGCTAGCGATAAGCTGTGACCTGGCTAAACGTGTGCAGCCAGGTGCGCCTAGCCTAAAAAATTACCAAAAGGAGCAGTTGTGCTTAAACAACGCATCATCACGGGCCTGATTCTGGCGCCTCTCGTACTGGCGGGTTTATTTATGCTAGAGAGTACGGCGTTTGCGATCTTTGTTGGCGCCATTACTGCGCTCGCCGCATGGGAGTGGGCAAATTTATCCGG
>JBFJVR010000362.1:0-3453 GCA_041624095.1 Oleiphilaceae bacterium | reverse complement strand
GTCCAACATTGGTTAGGGAGGCCGTGGTGATGCAGCATAAGTCAATTTTCAGACTTGCGGTTCTAGCAACCATATTTGCCTCGGTGGTGGTGATGCTAGGAGCATGGACCCGTCTTGTGGATGCCGGTTTGGGGTGCCCTGATTGGCCCGGTTGTTATGGTTTTCTGACCGTTCCCCAAAGTGCAGAGCATATCGAAATAGCTGAAGCGCGCTTTCCTGATGCCCCCGTTGAGGTCGAAAAAGGCTGGCCCGAAATGATTCACCGTTACTTTGCCAGCACACTCGGGCTGATCATAATTGGGCTTACGGTACTTTCTGCACGAGCAAAGCGTCGCGCTAGTTCTGTAGAAGCTGCACAGGCGATACCGCTCAAGCACTGTGTGGCGCTATTGGCATTGGTAATATGTCAGGGTTTGTTTGGCATGTGGACGGTGACCTTGAAGTTGTGGCCCCAGGTGGTATCCGCTCATCTATTAGGCGGGTTTGCCACACTTTCGCTTTTGTTTCTGCTCGCGCTGCGAATGGGGACACAGGGGGTGCTCAGTGAGTCGGCTAAATTGCATCAACGATTGTCTGCCTGTAAACGCGTGATTGCATGGGGGATAGTGGTGGTGGTTGCGCAAATTTTCCTTGGTGCATGGACTGCGTCTAATTATGCCGCCCTGGCTTGCGGCTCCGAATTCCCAACCTGTCACGCTAGTTTGTGGCCGGAAATGGACTTGGCGGGCGGGTTTGATTTTATGCAGAGTGTCGGCCCGAACTATCTTGGAGGCTTGTTCGACAATGAATCCCGAGTTGCGATTCACGTCGTGCATCGGCTAGGCGCGTTGATTGTGTTCTTTTACCTGTGTGCCATGCTGTTATGGTTGTGGCGCTTAGCTGCGAGTCGCACGGTGAAACTAGCCGTCGTTGCTGTCGCTGTAATATTGTCGCTGCAGATTGCACTGGGTATCAGTAATGTGATCTGGTTAGTGCCATTGCCTATTGCGGTTGCGCATAATGCAGTGGGTGCATTACTACTGCTTGGCATGGTAAATTTACGCTATCAGTTTAGCCGTATCAAACAACAATAATCAGAGGCACTACCCTATGAAAACGCTTAGTTTAAGTCATTCCGCTGCGAGCTGGAGAGACTACCTGGAGCTATGTAAGCCCAAGGTCGTTGCTCTGATGTTGCTGACGTCGGTAATCGGAATGTTGTTGGCGACCTATAGCTTGCCTGCCTGGGATGTGTTGATTTTAGGTAATTTAGGTATTGGCTTGATGGCAAGCTCCGCTGCGGCCATTAACCATGTTGTCGATCGTCGTATCGATATTTACATGGCGCGCACGCGTAACAGGCCGGTTGCTCAAGGCAAGGTAGACGCTACCAGTGCATTGTTGTTCGCGACTGTCTTGGGTGTGGTCGGTATGGCGATACTGATGTATGGCATTAATGCCCTGACAGCCTGGCTAACCTTGGGCTCTCTGATAGGCTACGCCTTGGTTTATACTTTGTACCTGAAGCGCGCTACGCCACAGAATATTGTGATAGGGGGCTTGGCTGGTGCGGCACCACCATTATTGGGTTGGACAGCCTCAACGGGCCATATAGAACCCGACGCCTTATTGCTGGTGTTGATCATCTTTGCGTGGACACCACCGCACTTCTGGGCACTTGCTATACACCGAAAAGAAGAATACGCGAGTGTTGGTATCCCGATGTTGCCGGTTACTCACGGTGAACGCTTTACCAAGTTGCACATACTGCTTTATACGCTGATTCTAATCGCTATTTCAGTGTTCCCGTATTTAACTGAGATGAGTGGCGAGATCTATCTGGTGTCAGCCTTGTTACTTGGTGCGCGTTTCTTGCAATGGTCAGTGCGCATGATTCGTGACTCACATAAGCATGCAGCAATTAATACCTTCAAATTTTCAATTACCTATCTTATGCTGCTTTTCGTTGCCCTGTTGGTAGATCATTACACTCGGCCTTTCCTGCTTGGGATGTAAGTTAATCTCGGCCCAGTCCTTCTGACTGGGCTTCTAATATAGCCATAACATTCGACAGCACTTCGCGCATGTCGGTCAGGGTTTTGGTGCGCTGGAAAACATCGTCCTTACGCTGCTCAAGCTCACTTACTCGCGGTACTACTCGTCGTATACCCTCAGTAATGAATTCATAGGGGTAGTGATGGTCCTGAACGCTTAGCTTGTTTAGTTCGGCGATTTCTTGGGAAAACATGCTGGCGATGCCATAGATAAAATCTTTTTGCTGTATAGATGACGCTTCCCAATAGGCGTCGTCCAGCAGCTCACTAAAAGCCATAAACTCATTGATTACATTCGCGATGGATGCCTTGCTCATTTCTTAGCTCCTAAAAGGCGGGAGTGAATGTTCTAAGAATAGCAGAGCGTTACGAATTGGAGATGAATTGACTGAGGTGTTGGTGATTGTTTGCATTGTGCCTGCAAAAAACTACATAACTTAACCCGATTTCAGTACTGTTATTGCTGCTGACTTATCGCCACAAAGCCTTACACAGCGTAACCTCATTGTGTTAACTGGCCTGCAAGTTGTTTAGCAAATGATCACTATACTGAAGGCTCCAGCAGTGAGGTAGGATGTGGAGTATGAATACTTTGAGTGTGCATAAAGCACGGTTAGAGGCAGAAATAGTGCAAGCGAAGGTCAAGATTCAGCGCATCAGGGAGAGCGAGTTTCCGGACCTGAAAGCACTGAACGAACTGAACGACAGCGTACAGCGCAACCTGCAGCTTATCGGGATGATCGACAACCACGATAGCTGTGGCAAACAGCCAGCGTGGCGCCAAAAGTAGCGCATGGCGCCAGCGTGGCTGTCGTGTATAGGGCTTATAATTCTACTTTACGCGCAGGGCGGGCCGTCCCTGTATAGGAATAGATCGGCGTAGGCTCCTGCAAAATAATGGCGTCGCCATTTTCGTCAGTTTCTCGATTACCGAACTCATCAACCTGATACACAATGTCGTAATTCGGATCTTCATAAAGTTGCAGTTTCACTCCGCCCTCAGGTTCTCCCTGATTGATAAACAGCTCATCCAGCACAACCTGTTTTTCACAATCTGTCGGGTCAAGTATCAGTTTTACATCACCTTCTGTTGAGTCAGAGTCGTGTATGGCTTCGACAAACTCAGAGGCAAAGATTTCAACTGTTTCGTCGACATAGTCCAGTTCGATGCGGATGCGTTTAATTGAAGGGTAGCTGCTGGTAAGGTAAAAACTTCGTTCTTCGATTTTGTCAGTTTCACCGTCATCGCTTTCATCGGCATTGCTTAAATCGCCAGCACACTCTGACTTTACTACGGTTCGTGTTGTCGTGCCGTCTGGGCACTTTTCCAGCGCATTTAAGTTGTCTATATTCGACCCGGCACTGTCGCCATCTTCATCACAGTAGGTGTTGGTTGTATCAAGGAGAACCTGACCAAGGC
>JBFJVR010000361.1:0-3458 GCA_041624095.1 Oleiphilaceae bacterium | reverse complement strand
TCGAAAGTTTTCGCTCTTCCCTGCGCTTGATGCTGTCTTCGTTTGGCGCACAAAATATTGAAATGGCGAGCACGGCCGAAGACGCACTCAACAAGTGTAAGTTCGATTTCTTCGATGTCATATTATGTGATTTCAACCTGGGCCCCGGTAAAAATGGCCAACAAATTCTCGAAGAACTAAGAGTCAGAAAACGTCTTAAGCACACTCACCTGTTCATCATGATCACTGCCGAGACATCCAAGGAAGTAGTTCTGGGAGCGCGCGAATATCAACCAGACGGCTATATAGCCAAACCCATTACGCGAACTGTTTTGGAGCAACGGCTTGCCCACCTGCTTACGCAGCAGAAAACCCTAAAGCCTATTAACAGGGAGATAGACCTCGAAAATTACAGCAAAGCCATCTCTCTCTGCCACGAAATGATTGAAAGCAACAGCAAATACAAGTCGTGGTGTTACCAGACCCTTGCAAAGCTCTACTGTCTGGTTGGGGACAGCGGCAGCGCGGCCAAGATTTATCGTGACATACTGAACAACAGGGACCTCCCTTGGGCGCGCATGGGCATGGGCCAGGTGTTAAATATCGAAGAAAAGTATCAGGACGCGAAATCCTGCTTCGAACACGTCATCAACACCAACCCCAACCTGATCGAAGCGTATGACGGCATATCCGAGTCCTTCCTGAAACTCGGCCAGACACAGGCAGCGCAACAAGCCCTGCAACAAGCGGTGCAGCTATCGCCCAGAATGGTGTTGCGACAACAGAAATTAGGCGAGCTATGCCTGAAGAACCAGGATATTGAAGCCGCGGTAAACGCTTATCGGAAGGCTGTTCAATACGGCGATAACTCTATCCACGAATCAGTGGATCACTACCTCGAACTGGGTCGCTGTTTAGCCGAATGGAGCGAGGGAGACAACAGTGACCAAGGCAAGGCGCTAGCGAAAGAGGCTCTGGCTGTGCTCGACAATGCCGGACAAAAGTTTTCTAACAATGACAACGCCTGCATCAACGCCTTGCTAATAGAAGCCCGCATTCACAATGGCCAAGGAAACTCTGAAGCGGCAGAGAATACACTGTATAAGGCAGAGTGCATGATCGAAGACGACGCCTTAACCGCGGATATCGGGCTCGAGTTTGCCAAAACACTTTATGCAATGGGGCAGGCAGATCGCGCCGAAGCCTTGCTGGTACGCCTATCTAAACAGCATGAAAACGAACCTGAGATTCTGGCTAAGCTTGAAGCTCTGATGGATGAACCTGAAGGCTTGGAAGCTCGAATTAAAGCGAAAGAACTTAACCGCTCCGGTATCACATTGTTCGAAAAAGGCGATTTAGACGAAGCTGTCGCTTCCTTTAACGAAGCACTTAGCCATACACCTAAGCACGCTGCGCTTAATTTGAACATGGTGCAGGTACTGATTAAGCAATACAAATCCAAGCCGAATCCAGAAATTTTGAACGCAGCAAAAAATGCGCTTGAAAAAATCAAGCATATTCCTGAGCAGCACCATCAATTTCGCCGCCTTCAACACCTTAAAAAGGTACTGACCAAACTCTTATCTGAATCAGCTGGCAATGACAAAGGCATTCAAAATGAATCACTCGGATGAACCCGACTTCTCACTCATTATCGCATCTGCAGTGCACGACATGAAAAACTCACTGGGCATGCTGTTGCACTCTGTAGATTCGCTTTGCGAGGACATTCCTGAAGAATTAAAAGAGAAGTTTAATACTTCTACCGTGCAATATGAGGCAGAGCGGGTTAATTCCTACCTGATACAGTTATTGGGCCTCTACCGTCTGCAAAATAAAAAGCTTAGCCTTCATATTGACGAATACTACCTACAGGACCTGCTCGATGAACAAGTTGCTCACTATCGTGAAATGATGGCGGGAAAGAACGTGACGCTTGAGGTTCTCACTGACCCTTCGTTTGCCTGGTTCTTTGATCGGGAAATTATCTTGGGTGTTGTCAATAACGCACTTAACAACGCGTCCAGGTACACTAAAAGTAAAATACAGCTGAGTGCACGGGAAGAAGAGCATTATCTGGTGATAGAAGTGCACGACGACGGCAGCGGGTACCCCGAAAGCATGCTTAACGCGACACCCGGAGAAATAGTCAACAACATCAATTTTAGTACCGGCAGCACGAGCCTGGGTCTATACTTCGCGTCAAAAGTTGCTGAGCTGCACAAAGAAGGTGAACGCAGCGGCTATATCAAGCTAGCCAATGGCGGTGCACTCGGCGGTGGCGTTTTCTCTATCTACCTGCCATAAAAAAAGAGAGCTACCGCCCTCTTTTTATCAACATTCGTCACCTGCAATATGCTTACTTGGCTCCAATCGTATAGCTTGAATTAGGATGAAAGCGGATATCTGACATATAGATACTTCCCATCGTGTCCCCGCTGGTATTGCCTTTAACCCTAATGTCTTCCATGCTGATTCGCGCTATTTCAGTAGGCATGTAGAATTTCATTTTTCCGCCCGGCAGAAACTCGATTGGCGCACGGCCTTCCTGGTAACTAATCCCTTCTACTGTCACATTCGCTTCGAGCAAGTTCGATATCGGGCCTAGTCCCGCCATGGTCAGAACGGTATCGGCCATTTCGTAAGCAATTTGTTCATCATCCGGTTGTTCGTAATCTTCATCATCACGATATTTATGCTGCAAGCCCGCCGCGATGGCGTCTGCATTTTGCCCCATGGAAATGCCCATGCTAGGCATCATCCCGAAGCCCTGAGCGCTGACACCGGCCATTTCTTCATCATCTAGCATCTGCATTCCGGAAAATTTACCCAACTGGTTTACCGATAGTTCAACTTTATTATTACTGATAGGAATAGCCGCAACTGGACTGGCAGCCAAGGCCGTGAGAGGTTGCAGGGGTGCCGCCACCATTGTGACTACGGCCGCAGTAAAACGGTAACGTTTCTGGTGGTTAAGCGTGCGCTTAAGGTCTTTTTCGCTAATCCAACCCTGAGAGAGTAAGGCTTCACCCAGCATCACACCATCGCGAGTCTGTATCACCAGGGCCTCTTCCAATTGGGCTTCGCTGATATACCCGCGATTAACCAATAATCGCCCTAGTCTCGACTTTGTTAGTTGTTCATGCTTATTAACCATTAGTTCCCCCGAACTTCGCAGTTACGTAAACGCTAGTAATGGCTTAATAATGGACAGGGAAAGAGAAAATGTATATTGGAGATTAATTGCGGAGCGTTACCAAATGTTATGGCTCGTCACTACAAAGTAAGCAGCGACAGAGCCTTGGCTTCATGCCCTGCTTCCGAAGCAAAAAGTAGTAGTTTAAGTCATTAATATTTAACTTATTTTCCGATTTAACTTAGAATCCAGAGCGAAACTAAAAATTAAATAACACTTCTGGAGAGACAGGCATTTATGAAACACCCTATTGTTCATTTTGTGGTCTATTTATCATTCCTGT
>JBFJVR010000360.1:0-3479 GCA_041624095.1 Oleiphilaceae bacterium | reverse complement strand
CTGTACTGCGAAGTACCGCTGCCATCAGCAGCGTCATTACCAATACAATGAGTGCACCGGGATCCTGCAATCCCAACCACCAACCCAGTGCGGGGATGATGGCCCAAACTAATATCGCAAAGCCTTTTTCCAGCCCCTGCCTTAAGGTAACCAGACCAATTACCGCTGCACCCAGCCAAAACATCATCGGTATGGCTGTAAAGAGCATGGCAATAAAGGCTGCCTGCCTTGGGCCCCGCATGACAAACGATGCTAAATCACGCATTCAGGACTCTCTTTGCGATGGCTGGTTGTAACTTGAACGAAGCACACTCTATCGTCCCGACCAGCCCCCTACGATTACTCGTGGTGGTTATCTGTATACGGCAACAATGCGACATAACGCGCGCGCTTGATAGCAGTTGCCAACTGACGCTGATATCGTGCTTTCGTACCGGTAATACGGCTAGGAACGATTTTGCCAGTTTCAGTGATATAACCTTTCAGGGTATCTAAATCTTTGTAATCAATCTCTTTGACGCCTTCAGCAGTGAAGCGGCAAAATTTACGACGACGTAAAAAGCGAGACATACTCTTCTCCTAAATTCCTATGAATTACTCTTCAGTTGCTTCTTCACTGCTATCATCAGCAGCAGCTTCAACTACATTTTCGCTCTCTGACTCTTCAGCAGCAGGCGCTTCAGTTCGCGGCGCTTCCTGACGAGGAGGACGACGCTCTTCTCGACCCTGAGCGGCCTTCATAGGAGATTCTTCAGTAATCGCTTCTTTACGACGAATCACTAAATCACGGATAATTGCATCGTTAAAACGGAAGTTGTGAGACAATTCTTCAAGCACTTCGTTATCACATTCGATGTTCATCAGAATGTAATGAGCCTTGTGAATTTTGTTGATTGGGTAAGCAAGGTGACGACGCCCCCAATCTTCCAGTCGGTGTACTTGACCACCACCAGCAGTGATAAGCGATGAATAACGCTCAACCATACCAGGCACCTGTTCGCTTTGATCAGGATGCACCAGAAATACGATTTCGTAATGACGCATAGATTCTCCCTTTGGATAATCAGCCTTTTACCGTTATATATCGATAAAAAGCAAGGAGTTACAGTTAAAACGGATATTGAAAGAAAGCCAATTCAGCCAGCCAGCTTCAAGCTCCGCAGTTTTTCGAGCGGTGCATTCTAGTGACAAACGGCTCTATATGCAAGGTCCAAGGCTTATTTAAGACCGCAAACTGCCAAGTAAAACGCAAGGATAAAACCAGAATTAAAGCGCCGGCTATGGTCGCGGCTCGATATATATCAACATGGCTTTTTGCCCTAACGACGGCGCAAAGCCCTCGGCGGTATGCAGCTCCCCCACCTGAACCAGTTCATCATCATAAAATATCAGCGGAATCTGCTCGCGCTGCCAAGGCGGAATGGCGTCTTCCTGCAGTAATTTCTTAAGACTTTTACTGTGGCTGCAATTGGCTAATTTTATCTTTTCGCCGCCTCTGCGACTGCGCACAGTAAGGTGCTGATGCGCCTCCGGGTAGGCCAACACAATGCCATCTACAGGAATCGGCTGCCCCGGACTTAAACTCGATATCGAAATACGCCAGCCCGCTTCTTGCCTTTCAAACGGAAGCGCTGTTTCAAATTCGGAGATTACCCACTCGAACTCACCGCTGCGGGTTTCGGGTTCCGCGACATAAAACAAACAACCGTCGTAACGACGCAGCTGGTGTTCACCCCAATTTAATAGAGGCGCGGCATCTACCGCAGCAGGGATAACTTCAGTCCACAAGCGCTCGAGGATAGACGATGACGGCGGCGGGACGCCGAGCGAGTCCAGCCAGTAATGTAACAATGCCCGCTGCTGCGTTCGATCATAACCACTAAAAGCTTCAAGATTCAGAGCTGGGCCATGCTTCTTGCTCAGAACATCTTGCAGCTCGCTTTTACACCAAGCCTGCAACAGGCTGTTGATATCCTGAGAACGCTGCGCCACTTGAGACAAGCTATTCAAGGCCGTAGACCAGCGCCCTTCTAATAAAGGCAAAATATGATGGCGAATAAAATTTCTATCGAAGCTGTCATCGGCATTGCTGTCGTCCTCAACCCAGGCGAGGCCGAAGCGCTCAGCCTGCTCAAGCAAAGAAAGCTTTGGTATATCCAGCAAGGGCCGATATAGCAGCCCCTTACCTAAGGCACGCTGCGTCGGGATTGCCGCTAAACCCTCTGGGCCAGCACCACGCATCAGCCGCATCAGGACGGTCTCGGCCTGATCATTCTGATGATGGGCCATTAACAGCACATCCCCGTCTTCAAGATAGCGCTCAAACACCGCGTAACGTGCTTTTCTTGCTGCGGCCTCCAGACCTTCTCCGGCCGACACAACACTGACTCGCTCCACTTCTAAAGGCACCTGCCATTGCTTGCACAGCTGTATACAGAATTTCTGCCACTGATCCGCACTGGCATTTAAGCCGTGATTCACATGAACGGCATAAACCTCCGCACCGCGGTCACGCAGATATTGCAGTGAAAACAACATTAAGGCGACGGAATCGAGGCCGCCACTTAAGGCGAGCGCATATCGCGGTGCTTTGGGTATGGCCTCTATCGCTTTTTGGGTGGCGAAGCTTAATTGTTGGAACTCGGGCAGACGCTCAGTCTTTAACATATGCAGTCAAGCGCCTGTATCGCTGTTCAACCAGATCATCCGGCGCTATTTGGCTCAGCATATCCAAGCCCGCCAGCAATTCCTGCTTGACCCTTGCTGCTGTCTCTTCGGGGTTGCGATGCGCTCCGCCGAGCGGCTCCGCGATCACCTCGTCGACCAGCTTAAGCTCTTTCAAGCGTTCCGCAGTGACCCCCATAGCCTCTGCAGCATCGGCTGCGTACTCTGCACTTTTCCATAAAATGGATGCGCAGCCTTCGGGCGAAATCACTGAGTAGGTTGAGTACTGCAACATATTCAACTTATCGCACACACCAATAGCAAGAGCACCGCCCGAGCCACCCTCACCAATCACCGTCGAAATAATGGGCGTTTTCAAGCGCGACATCACCGCGAGGTTTTTGGCAATTGCCTCGCTCTGCCCGCGCTCTTCGGCACCAATGCCAGGGTACGCGCCCGGCGTGTCGATAAAGGTTAAAATCGGCAGGCCGAAACGCTCGGCCATTTCCATCAAGCGACAGGCCTTGCGATAGCCTTCGGGCTTCGGCATGCCAAAATTACGCTTAACCTTTTCTTTGACCTCACGGCCTTTCTGATGGCCTATCACCATCACCGGCCGACCTTCCAAGCGCGCCAGACCGCCAATAATAGACGGGTCATCAGCATAACTACGATCTCCATGAAGCTCATCGAAATCGGTAAATATCAGGTCGATATAATCCTGGGTGTAGGGGCGCTTAGGGTGCCGGGCCAAGCGTGCGACATCCCAGGCTTTCAGGTTAGAAAAGATATCTCGCGTGCGTGCAGCGCATTCT
>JBFJVR010000359.1:0-3485 GCA_041624095.1 Oleiphilaceae bacterium | reverse complement strand
GTGGCAGCCAAGTTATGCCTATATGAACTCGGCGAAGTCACTACTTGATCAACGGAATGAACTGCTGCTACTGGTCAAAAAGAATGGTGCGTTACTTTCGGCTTCGGGAAAGAGCTCGCGAGGCCAAACACCTGTATTGAACAGCCAGCAGTTGGTGTCGTCAGTTACGAGTACGGCAAAGCAGCATGGCTTGGCCTTAAAGCGCTTTGAGCCCAGCGGAGAGTCTACCGTGAAGGTCTGGATTGATGACGCTCCCTTTGACAAAATGATTGCCTGGTTAACTGCCCTCAAGAACGATCTTGGTGTGACTGCAGAGCAAATTTCGATAGAAAAAGATGATGAAGCCGGTTTGGTTAGTGCGAGACTCACGCTCGCTTCGTGACAAATAATACCAAGTAGCCAAAGCTTTAGTGCAGTTTAGTAGAGATATAGTCGGTATAGAGAACAAGCATGACAATAATAACTGAAGAAACCAGCGCCCGGGTGGTGAGGTTGGAGTCGGGTGCTCTGGCCGAAGCAAAAGCTATTCTTTATCGCTCTTATAAAAATGAACCCACGTTTAAATACCTGTTCGAAGCAAAACGGCCCGGCTATGAGCAGCGTGTCCGCGCCACGATCCGAGAACTAATCAGTTTACACTTCGCCACTGCTCAGGATGTCATCGGTTTAGCCCTGGATAACCATCTGATTGCCGTGGCCTTGGTGGGCAGTCCGGATGTACGCTTGAACCTGGCAAAACAATTAAACTGGCGTTTGCGGATGATGCTAACCGCTGGCATGGATTGCACTTGGCGCTATATCAACTACCACAAACAAATCCATAAGTGTCTCCCTGAGGATCAGCACCATGAGTTGCCGCTATTTGGTGTCGATTCCAATTACCGCAATATGGGCTATGGGCGCCAGCTAATGAACGCGCTCGAAAACATCTGTCGCGAAAACCCGCGCTCGACGGGCATTGCCTTGGATACTGGCAATACGCGCTATCTCAGTTTCTATAAAGAGCTGGGTTACGAAGTGGTAGGTACCGTAGAGCTAGGCGAACTAAGCGAAAACGTGCTGTTCAAACATTGCTAGTTTTAGCCTCTTCACCTGAATCAATCAAGGATATCTATGCAAGCTTTTGACTTCGACCTGTTCGTAATTGGTGCTGGCTCCGGTGGTGTGCGCTTGGCCCGTATGTCGGCGGCTAAGGGGGCTCGCGTCGCTGTAGCAGAAGATCGTTATCTTGGTGGTACCTGTGTTAACGTCGGTTGTGTACCTAAAAAGCTATTTGTTTACGCCTCACATATCCGCGAAGACCTAGAAGATGGCGAGGGATTTGGCTGGCAACACTCGGGTAGTTTGAATTTTGACTGGGCAAGTCTGGTAAACAATAAAAATACCGAAATACAGCGCCTTAACGGGATCTACAAAAAACTGTTGGAGTCGTCCGGTGCGACTATCATTAATGGCCGTGCCAGAATTATTGATCAGCATACAGTAGAAGTTAATGGGCAAAGCTATCGCAGTGCGAAGATCGCGATCGCTACCGGAAGCTGGCCGTTTATCCCTGATTTTGAAGGTAACGAACATGCTATTACCTCAAATGAGTTTTTCTTCCTTGAGACCTTACCCAAAAGAGCAGTGGTGCTTGGGGGCGGGTATATCGCGGTCGAAATGGCGGGAATTATGGCTGGCCTTGGCGTCGATACCACTCTGGTTTACCGTGGTGAGCAATTATTGCGCGGCTTTGATCAGGAACTGCGCTTATTTGTAAAAGACGAAATAGAAAAAAAAGGCGTTAATCTTCTTTTCGAGGACAATATAAGTGCCATTACGCGCATCGATAATGATCAGCTAAACGTTAAGCTGGAGTCTGGAGGTACTATAGAAGCGGGCATGGTGTTGGCAGCGACAGGGCGAAAGCCTCATACCCAAGACCTCGGGCTCGAAAATATCGATATTGACTATGACCGGTCGGGTAATATTAAAGTAAATGAGCACTATGAAACTGCCCAGAAAGGGGTCTACGCCTTGGGAGACCTTATTGGAGGGATGCAGCTCACGCCAGTTGCGTTAGCCGAAGGAATGTATCTCGCGCAGCATCTTTTTGGCGATACGCCGCCCCAGACAGTTGATTACGAGAACATTGCGACGGCTGTTTTTTGCCAGCCCAACATCGGTACTGTGGGTTTAACTGAAGAGCAAGCAAGTGAACGCTTTAGCAAACTGCGAGTATATACTTCGTCATTCAAGCCGATGAAGCACACAATGACGGGTCGGAATGAGCGTAGTTTTATGAAGTTAGTTGTTGATGATGCGAGCGACAGGGTTGTCGGGGCGCATATGGTTGGGCCTGAGGCGGGGGAAATTATCCAGGGGATTGCTATCGCGATCAAGGCGGGGGCGACAAAGGCCCATTTTGATCAAACCATTGGCATTCATCCAACCGCCGCAGAAGAGTTTGTTACGATGCGCGAAGTACGCGATTAATTACGCTTGCCCATTCCATCGAGCATTAAAATAGCTATACTGCGTTTTTTATTATTCATAGGAGATAGTTTTGAGTTCTGTTGAGTCACACCAGCGTGTTTTGTCCGGTATGCGGCCCACGGGTAAATTGCACCTCGGGCATTATCATGGCGTATTGAAAAATTGGGTAGAACTGCAACATGACTACGAGTGCTTCTTCTTTGTCGCCGACTGGCATGCACTCACTACTCACTATGAAGACCCGTATATTATTGAGCAAAGTGTCTGGGACATGGTGATCGACTGGCTCGCTGCTGGGATCAACCCGGGTTCTGCAACCATGTTTATCCAATCGCATGTACCAGAACACGCCGAGCTACATTTACTCTTGTCGATGATGACACCGCTTGGCTGGCTAGAACGTGTGCCCACCTACAAGGACCAGCAAGAAAAGCTAAAAGAAAAAGATTTAGCGACCTACGGCTTTCTGGGTTACCCCTTGCTGCAAAGCGCCGACATTCTGGTGTATCGCGCAGGGCATGTGCCGGTAGGTGCAGATCAAGTAGCGCATGTAGAATTGACCAGAGAAGTTGCGCGGCGCTTCAACCATCTTTACGGTAAAGACCCCGGCTTTGAACAGCAGGCAGAGTCCGCTATTGGTAAAATGGGCAAGAAAAACGCTAAGCTCTATCGTAATCTCTTAAAGCGCTTTCAGGAACAGGGCGATGACGCAGCACTAGAAACGGCCCGCGCATTGATTAAAGAGCAACAGAACATTTCGCTCGGTGACCGGGAGCGGTTATTTGGTTATATAGAGGGGGGTGGCAAAGTGATATTGCCCGAACCACAGCCCTTGCTTACTTCGGCATCTAAAATGCCGGGGCTTGATGGCCAGAAAATGTCCAAGTCTTACGGTAACACGATTGGCTTGAGAGAAGCGCCGGACGAAGTCGCTCAGAAGATTAAAACCATGCAGACCGATCCGCAGCGAGTACGCTTGACTGATCCGGGTGATCCCGACAAGTGTCCTG
>JBFJVR010000358.1:0-3486 GCA_041624095.1 Oleiphilaceae bacterium | reverse complement strand
GCCTTATCTTTTGCAATGGTCGACACGCTGAATAAGGGGGCGTTCGATGTGCTATTCATGGTGTGCAAGAGGTTAGCGCACTCAAAGGCTTCAAGCGTTGCCGTAACGCTCGCGGCTGAGCAGCCATGGGTCATCATAAGCAGAATCGTTGTCATTGCTTGCTCCTTGTGTGCTGTGTTTGCGTTATCCGCAGTATATTTGTCATTTACGACTATTCTGGCATAGCCTCATGCAGATTAGAATAAGACCGTTGCTATTGGTTTGATGTCAGTGGCTTGAGGTGTCTCCATAAGTTGTTGCGAACGCTTTGATGGGGAATAAAGGTAGAAAAGAGGCGAAGGCATTATGTTAAGCAAAGCTAAACGTAAGTTAGACACACGTGTTTTCAACGGCAAAGATATCGACGACAAAACGCTCAGGCAGTGTTGGTCGCTGCGTTTGGATTTTCTGCAACTGAAAATTTCAGAAGCTGAGGATTGGAATAAGTTTCGTTCTATTTTGAAGAAGGATAACACCCTGATATTCAGTTTTTGGGGAGAAGGTGTCTTGCAAGGCTATTTTACCTTTGCATTTAACCCTGTCGAGCATGCAGGGCGAAAGGCACTGCTGGTGCATTCTAAATATTATTATGTGCGCCCTGCGTATCGAGGGCATTCAAAAATTACCACAGCCGCGTGGCGCTTATTGCCCGGCATAATATGGCGCTATGGCTTCAGGCAGATGTATTTTGCTGCGTTTTCCTTCCCTACAAGTTATGTCTCGCTTAGTCGTACTTTTGGTCGGGTGATGACACTACAAAGTAGCGAGACACCAGACTGGGAAAAGTCTGTTTTTCAAGCTTTTGTAGCAGAGCAGAGCGGTGCGGACTGGGATGAGCAAGCACAGCTGATTCGGCATCAGAATGTCCCGTTTGGTGAAGATAAACCGCCGTCAGCCAGCGTAAAAAAGTTGCGCAGTGAATACGAATCGCTGAACCCTGAGTGGGCTGAAGGCGCGTCGCTGCCTATTTTGATGAAGTTTGATTGGCAGACTATAAAAAGCGTGTTGGGCAATAACTTTCGGAGGATGTCGCGAGGATAGCGCACAAGAGGGTGTGGTTGTTTGGAGGTGTCGGTAAAACAAGCAAGCCTGTGATTACTCAACAGGCTTGCATGGGTTTAGGGTTCAGGGCTTTTGTTTAAGGTGCTTATTCCATAAAGGCTTTTAATAACGGTGCGTGGCCATAGCGGTGGCCGTCTTTGGTAGGGTGGAAGATATCTTCGATATAGAGGCCATCTTTTCCGTTAACGTAAGGCTGGGCGGAGCAAACTTCGTGACCGGCAAAGGCGTCGATGGTGCTGACGTAGGTAATGCCAGCTGCTGTCGCGCGCTCCGAAATAACCTGGTCCAGAATCTCTACGACTTCGTTTAGTTTGACGGCCTCGGCTGCCGAAATTCCGCGAGCTCCCCAGCACGACAAATCGTTGCTAAACATCTTGGGGTAGCCGAACTGTAGTACTTTAGCATTTGGAGCTTTGTCGGCTATAGCGGCATAGGTTGCATCGAGCTTGGCAGGTAATTCTGATGTAATGCGCCCGATTATTTCGTCGGCTTTGGTTAGGCATTGCCATTCGTCAAAATATAGGCCGCAGTTAAGAATCATTTCAACGAAACCCACATCATTGCCGCCGATGCTCAAACTGACGTAATTCGTTTTTCGATCTAGTGCGACGAGCTGTTCGTTAAGTACGTCCTCGGTAACCGCGCCCTGACATGCCATGAACGTGGTGTTGGTATTGGGGCGTTCTTCGGCAATGATAGAGGCATAGGCTTCACTGCTTTGAAAGCACGTCCAGTCAAGGTCACGCACGCTAGTACCAGTACCTGCTGCGTAGGAGTCGCCCAGTGCAACATAGTTATCTGTAGCACCGGCCAATGCCTGGCTGGCAAAGCCACTGATCATAAGGCTTGAAACGATGCCGATTAGATTTTTCGCTGCTGTTGATTTCATGGCATACCTCTATATTGCTTAATTGGGTGTGGAAGCGAGCCTACGTAAACTTGACGCTTTATATCGCTCCGATGTGTCAAATATATGTTATATCGAGCCGAGAAAGAATCTTTTAAGTGTGAACGATTGTCAAAGAGTAGGTTGGAGGCTAGGAGGTGGCTTGACTTACAAAAAATTACAGGGGTAGGTGCTTGAAACCCCTGTAATTTATCTTTGTGCTAGGCAGAACGGTAACTTGCTGTTAGCACTGTTACTGAATGTGATCCCGCACTTGTTGATAGACGCCCGAGTTAGAGGTCAGGCCATTGTGACTGATGCAGTTAGTTAGAGTGTTGGTTGCACCTTTCAGTTTAACGCTGTCATCGGGGTTGATAACGGTATCGCAAGGTGAGCGCCAGGTTCTGTATCGCGTGTCGCCCGGTGTTTCGTCGCCACTGTTGAGGTTTTTCAGGTAGCTGGAACCTATGCGCATTTCGTAGCACGAGGCGTCGAAGCAGAAGTTAGCAGTATCGGTACCGTGGTTAGGGCTGCCCAAAGAGACCCACGCATCAACATTGCTCGCACCATTCAGGAACTTAAGATAGTAACGCGAAGACAGGCCGCCCATAGAGTGTACTACCACGTCTACCTTGCTTGCGCCGGTATCGGCCATGATTTGATTTATTTTGGCGTCGATTTCCATCGCCGTAGTCGCATTGGATTGTCTATAGTCATATGACCAGTTGAATAGTTCTGCTGAACTCCAGCCGTCTGCGAGAAAATAATTAATCATGGTATTCCAGGTTGAGCCGCTGGAGTTCCAGCCGTGAACAAATAGCACCGGGTCGTGCGCTGCTGGCTCTGGAGGAGGGGTTGATTCGCCACCGCCACCTTTTCCTCCTTTAGCGGCGAATGCAGGTGAGATGATGCAGCTGGTTAGTAATGCGCAGAGTAGAGTTTTAGTAAGGACACTCATAATCTTTCTCTTTATTGTAGTGTTTGTTTTGTCCCTGATAAGTTGCGTCGCTCGGGAGTTTGGACGCATCCTTTTGTGCACGACGATGCCTTGGTATTGACTCGAGGCTAATTATTTTCGTAATTCTTCCAAGGTCAATACGATTAACGACATGTGTGACAGGCAAGTAGTATATTTTAAATGTGGTCTAGGTTAGTTGTAAAAACTGCTGATTATTAAAAAAATGAGCGTCCGTTCATACTTTTAGTTTTGTCGACCTTAAGGGGCTTGCAAGTTGTGTATTTGCTTTTGTACCTGTCTCGGTGTTTGTCCTGTCCAGCGCTTGAATGCCCGCATGAAGCTGGCTGTTTCGGTATAGCCGAGTTTCTCTGCCAGTTCATTAAGATTCAGTTTGCCGCTGCTGAGTAAGCGCCTGGATTTATCGCTGCGATAGGCGTCGAGTATTTCTCGGTAGCTAACACCGGCTTCGGCTAATTTGCGCCTTAGCGTGCGTTCGCTACTGCCAAACAGGGCTGCAATATCCGGCAGCCCCGGCATCGGC
>JBFJVR010000357.1:0-3501 GCA_041624095.1 Oleiphilaceae bacterium | reverse complement strand
GCTTGGTAGTGCGTTTGGCTGAGCCAATGAAGGTTAAGCGTCTTCGAGTAATCAACCCAGAACAAAGCGTGATAGGCAAACTGGATATTCCATAATGCGACTGTTAAGCGATTGCTATTGGCAGTGTTCATAATTTTCGCTAAGCTACAGGCCGTTTTCTAAGATTCACAACGGTTCCCACCTTTGGAAATTTATGTCTGATACCCCCGCTACTAAAACCGCTAACAAACACTATACAGCGGACTCAATCGAAGTTTTAAGTGGTCTTGACCCGGTAAGAAAACGCCCGGGTATGTATACCGAGACCACCCGCCCCAATCATTTGGCACAAGAAGTAATCGATAACAGTGTTGACGAAGCTCTGGCGGGCCATGCTGATAAAATTGAAGTCGTATTACACGAGGATCAATCGCTTTCAGTGACCGACAATGGCCGAGGTATGCCAGTAGACGTGCACTCCGAAGAAGGTGTGCCTGGTGTGGAGTTGATTCTGAGCAGGCTGCATGCAGGGGGTAAGTTTTCTAACGATAATTATGCGTTTTCGGGTGGCTTGCACGGGGTTGGTGTTTCGGTTGTAAATGCACTTTCTACCAAGCTCGAAGTATTCATTCGGCGCGACGGAAATCTGCATCGCATTGCTTTCGCGAATGGTGATAAGACTGACGATCTAACGGTGATTGATACAGTAGGCAAGCGTAATACGGGTACCTTGGTGCATTTTTGGCCCGACCCAAAGTATTTCGATTCGGCCAAGTTTTCGGTGTCGCGCTTACGGCATGTCTTGCGTGCGAAAGCCGTTCTGTGCCCGGGGCTGCATGTTACCTTTACTAATAAAATCACTAACGAGAAAGACGAGTGGTTCTTCGAAGACGGTCTGAAAGACTACTTGATTTCTGCCACTAATGGTTTGGAAACCTGCCCGGAACTTCCCTTTACCGGGTCGATGGCGGGTAATACCGAAGCGGTAGACTGGGCAATCCAATGGCTGACCGAGGGTGGCGAGCTTACACAAGAAAGTTACGTCAACCTTATCCCTACGGCTCAGGGTGGCACGCATGTAAACGGTTTTCGTACTGGATGCCTCGAAGCGATGCGTGAGTTTTGTGAGTTTCGTAATCTCTTGCCGCGCGGCGTCAAACTCAGCCCTGAAGATATTTGGGACAAAAGCTGTTTTGTGCTTTCGGCGAAACTACAAGACCCTCAGTTTTCGGGGCAGACAAAAGAGCGCTTGTCGTCGCGCGAAGCCGCAGCGTTTATCTCGGGTGTTGTCAAAGACGCCTTCAGTCTCTGGTTGAACCAGCATACCGCCGAAGCCGAAAAACTCGCCGAGTTATGTATCAATAACGCGCAGCGACGTATGAAAGCGAGCAAAAAGGTTGCGCGTAAAAAAGTTACCTCCGGTCCAGCCTTACCCGGCAAACTAGCAGATTGTTCCGGCAGTGACGCGATGAATTCTGAACTGTTTTTGGTAGAGGGGGATTCTGCTGGTGGCTCTGCCAAGCAGGCGCGTGACCGCGAATACCAGGCGATTATGCCTTTGCGCGGTAAAATCCTGAACACTTGGGAAGTCGATTCGAGTGAAATTTTGGCCTCGCAAGAAGTACACGATATCACGGTGGCGATTGGTGTAGACCCCGGAGCGGCAAACCTCGAAAGCCTGCGCTACGGCAAGATCTGTATACTCGCCGATGCCGACTCAGACGGCTTGCATATTGCAACGCTCCTATGCGCCTTGTTTATGAAGCATTTCCGACCTTTGGTTGAAGCCGGCCATATTTATGTTGCCATGCCGCCGCTTTACCGTATCGATGTAGGCAAAGAAGTGTTCTATGCCCTAGACGAAGCCGAGCGCAAGGGTATCCTCGATAGGATTGAGGCTGAAAAGAAAAAAGGTAAGGTGAATGTGCAGCGCTTTAAAGGCCTGGGTGAGATGAACCCCTTGCAGTTGCGTGAAACTACCATGGCACGTGATACCCGCCGCTTAGTGCAGCTGACCATCGATGATTGTGAAGCAACGATCGAAAACATGGACATGCTCCTAGGCAAAAAGCGCGCAGCAGACCGTAAAGTTTGGCTTGAGCGCAATGGCGATATGGCTGAGGTTTAGTATTATTACCTATTGCAACGTAGCCATTTTTTGCCGAGACGTGCATGATGATTCGCTTACTATACCTTAGCCAAGCGGCTCCTCAAGTTAATGAGGAGCAAGTTCGGGATATCCTACAGGCAGCGCATAAAAACAACCCTCCCGCCGGTATCACTGGCGTGCTGATTCGCGGTGGTGGCATGTTTATGCAAGTTTTGGAAGGGCCGGAGCATACTGTATTAAGGCAATATGTGAAGATTCTGGATGATCGCAGGCATAGCGACTGTCGTATTCTGTTTATCTCACCTGCGTCTGAGCGCATATTCGATAAATGGTCGATGGGGCTAATCGAAAGCCACCCCTTACACTTTGAGCACATCGCTGAGCTTCGCTCCCATCGGCTCGAAGCGGTTCAAGCAAAGACCTTCACGGGCGTCATGAGTGAGTTTGTTCGCAAGCTGAATGAAGGCGCGTAGTTTGCACTACGATATACTTGCGGCTACGTTTAAGTCGCTGCTTCTGATCTTCAGTTAAGCCGTGAGCGGTTGCGAAACTTGGTTTAAACCCGCCTAGGGGCCATACTCGGCCCCGCCTTAATATTGAATTTTCCTAGGCTACTTAGTTTGCCGGTTTTAAAGGCGAATAATATTGTTTGGTGTCCGTGTACGGGCTGTGCCATGGAATGCACCAAACGTTATCATCGAGAACTTCCTACCTGAAATTAAGGGTAAGGATTCATGGCTAAAAAGGTGGTTGGATGGGAAAACCATAAGGTCCCCGGCAACCGGCTTGTAATGATAGTTGTTAAGCCATGGAAAATTTAAACCGCCGCCTTCATAATCATCATTTAAATAGATAATTGCAGAAAAATCTCGATCAAGAAAACGGTAGAAGCGATTTGCATATTCATCATATCGGTCGCTATCGGAATGTACGGTGAACTTACCTCCACGTTCATATTGGAGTAAACGTGGCGCTTCAAACCATTCAATCTTAGCTATTTGGCCAATGTATTTTGTGCAAGCTCTGGTTGCCCAGGCATTAGCCTTTTTTTGCATTGCGCCAAGTGCAACCTCTTGGACTGAACTGTCATCTTCATTGCGTTCTTTGTCCTGCTCAGCTTTTGTTCTTGAATGGTCTACCACGTCTAGACGCTTTTTATTTTGTTTTAACGCAAAATCAATAAGCTTGTCACAGGTGGACTTGAGTAAAAAATTATTAACCACATGAATGCATGAAGGTGTTTTTCGATTCTCGCTTCCATTGCCGCAGCATTCGCCAAATAATAGTCCTGATGAGCAATAGCATCCGCGTTTAAGATCAAAATGAAAGGCAGGCACATGATGCCTTTCTGACAATCCCGCCGGCCTAGAAATTGAGTCATTCATTACTGCAGCTTTCATAACTTTCCCCAT
>JBFJVR010000356.1:0-3509 GCA_041624095.1 Oleiphilaceae bacterium | reverse complement strand
TGACAAACATAATTTTACCCTGATGTGCCGCGACCTCACTGATATCGCCACCTATGCAAAGCTTGATAATTGGCAGTACAGGCAAATAAAAGCACTCACGCCGGGAGCCTATACCTTTATTCTTGATGCGACTACCGAAGTGCCGCGCAGACTGATGAACCCCAAACGGCGTCAGATCGGTATCCGTATTCCGGATAACCAGATCGCATTGGCTTTGCTCGAAGAGTTGTCCCAACCGCTAATGAGTACGACCTTGATTCTGCCCGGGGAGGATACTCCAATGACTGACCCCTATGAAATTCGCAGTATGTTGGAGCATACGCTTGATCTGGTAATCGACGGCGGCTTTTGCGGTTTTGAAGCAAGCTCGGTGGTCGATATGTCTTGTGATCCACCGGAAATAATCCGTGTCGGTTGTGGGAATGTGTCAGTTTTTGAATAAGGAAGTCGAAGACTTATAGATAATAAGGTGCGCGCGTTTAGCGCGCACTGGCAAAGGCTTAGTTCAGCACCAGTTTGAACTCGCTTTCACTTAACGAATCACTTGCGTCGTCTATCGCGTTGTTGCTTTTAAGGGCCTGGTAACGATGAGCAATATCCTGTAGGCCATTATATTCCGCTCGTTCACTCAGCAAAGAATTAAACACCGGGTTCGAGACCCCGTAAGCCTTAGCCAGTTTAACAACGTTATCGACATAGTTCAGCGTAGGTTGCTGTTGATTGATACGGTTAAATGCTTCTTTAAAGGCCTGACTGTTGTTTAAGTCCCTCGCTATTTTCTCCAGCTCGGTTTGCAAAACGGGGCCTTTTAGTTGGATGTTCCCGAACACGTCTTTTTCGAGGCTGAGGCGTGTAGCCGGGTTCTGTCGATATTCAGCCAGCTTGTTACGCAGCGTTTCCTTTACATAGGCTAAATCCTGACCGACTTCGGTTTTATAATTTTCAACCTTAACGTTTTTTAGTGTTTCTGACGACTGTTGGCGCATGAGTGTCACTGCATCGTCTGATAGAAAACGTTTGTCGTGCTCTGCTGACTGGCCTGAGGCAGAGCCACTATGCGAACCCAAATCCTGGCCAGAAGGTGCCTGTTTTCTTAGTTGCTGTGGGATTTGCAGTGCTTGTTCCGTAGTCATTTGTGTCATAGCGATTAACTCTCGTACTAAAACTCTTTCTAGGGGCAAACAATGTCCCATTTGTTGGCAGTTTTTGTTTGCTAGAACTAATTAAGCAATTTGGGTACCAATTGACTGTTAAACGCAAAGAACGGCTGTAGTTAAGAGCCGCAAGCAGGAAGTTATAAGTCTGAAGCTCGAAGCCCGAAGTATGAGGTGAAAAAGCTAGTCATATCCGCGCAGGCGGGTATCTCTTAATGGCAGGGAGTAATAGCAAGATTCTCGCATTCGAAGGAATAGCTGTAGGTAGGCAGAATAGGGCTGAGGTGGTGACTCAGCCCTATACTCGAGCTTTCTAGACGGGCTGTTTCTAGTGGTGAGCTTCTTGGTCCGCGTAGAGTTTTTCGAAGTAAGCAACCATAAACAGGCCGGTTGAAATCACCAAAGTGGTTAAGCCGTAACCATCGGTGCTTCGCTCTATCAGGCAGTGGACCAAAAACATAAACAGATCGAGTACGACCAGGCCGAATAGGCCGCCAAGAATGTATTCGCCGTTATCTTTGTACCAGGCTGCTAATTGCTCACCCATATTTATCACCTTCCGCTGTTATTTTTAGATTATGGTATCGGGCAGTCAACTACCCGGGAATTTAGGTCTTGTAGTGGCAGTATAGATAGAATGGCGCGTGGCAGGCAATACCGTGGCGATAAATTTGTTTGCTTGGCTAAAGAAAGGGGCGAACTCAGATTAAATGCCAGATCTCTGCGAAAACTTGCCTGTCGCAGCGCTGCGGGCTATATACAGAGGACAGCTTGCAATAAGCCGTGTTTCCGTATTCGGCTTGTTTATTTCTGGCCTGTTGTTATGGAGTGCGCAGATGAACAAAAGGTTGGCAAGATTAACAAAGTGGCTTTTTGGCGGGTATAACCATGGCGTGCCTGCACCGAAAGTATTTACAGCTTACGAGCTAAAGCTTTTGCTGGCCTTGATGATACTGGGCTTAGCCTTGCTTTGGTCACTCGCTAATACCGGAGCAGAAGAAGGCGCGATGGGCTTGGCCTTGATTGGCGGTTTGGCGATTTATTTGTCCTACGTTAAATATTATTGTACCTACCGCGTTGAAATGGACCGTTGGGCAATCCGAGAACTCGCTCACCCGGATCACCCGCGAAAAGAGTTACGTATCGCTTCACGTGATTTGTTGATCAGCGAAAGTGAGGTCGACTTTATCGCCCGTCAGCATCGGGTCCGAATTGTTCATCATACTGCACCGGATAATTCCAGTGTCTGCATATATGAAACAGAAGCCCATTTTGAGCATCGCTTATTGGCCGGCAAGCACAATGCCCTGAGGCTTTGAACAAGTATTGCCACTGGTTTTTTATCTGCGACGTCTTATCAGAGATTGCCTCACGACATGGCAATATGCAGGTTTTGCAGATGCGTATTGATGGGAGGAATACTACTTGTATCAAACTGCAGCGTTGGTTAGTTTAGTGGGCTTCGTTTTATAGATCGGGACCCTAGAGTGTTGATACGCATTATTGCAGTTCTAGCCTTGCAGCTTGGCATAACCACGACGATTCAAGCCGAGTGGCTTAGGCATGAGTTTAGTGCTATGACGGCACCTGTCGAGCTGGTCTTCTGGTGGGAGGGTTCGGGCAGCTACGAGCAGTTGCTCAATAGTATTGAAGGGGAGTTTAAGTCTATTGAAGGCAGAATGAGCCGTCATATCGAAACGTCAGAGCTTTCCCAGGTTAATTCGCGTGCGGCTAACGAAGCCGTAAATGTGTCCGCAGATTTGTTCAGTGTCTTGCTTAAAGCCCAACATGTAGCAGCCATCAGCAAGGGTGCGTTCGACATCACCTTTGCCTCAGTTGGCCAGTATTATGATTTTCGCTCCGCAAAACAACCAAGTGCAGATCAAATCGCATCGCTAAAAGGCATCAGCTATCGAGATATCACCCTTTTACCTGACAAGCGAGAGGTCGTTTTCTCCAGGTCAGGGCTTGTCATCGACTTGGGCGGGATCGCCAAAGGCTATGCAGTTGATCGAGCCGTTTCCATTCTTCGTAGCGCAGGCATTAAGCATGGGCGAGTGAGTGCAGGTGGCGATATGAAACTAATCGGAGATAAACGAGGCAAGCCCTGGATTCTGGGGGTTAAGCACCCTAGAGTCCCCAGTGAGCATGCGACAGTTTTACCCTTGAGTGACGTCGCGGTATCTACATCGGGTGACTATGAGCGGTTTTTTATCGATGCAGATGGTCGTCGTGTTCACCACATTTTATCGCCTGCCAGCGGCCGCCCGGTATACGGCGTACAGAGCGTAACGGTGTTAGGGCCCGAGGCGATCATGACTGACGCACTGTCTACGACGATCTTCGTTTTGGGGG
>JBFJVR010000355.1:0-3509 GCA_041624095.1 Oleiphilaceae bacterium | reverse complement strand
TAACGCAACTACCAGAAAAGGGAGCCAAACGGGGCTCCCTTTTTTACTGCCGTTGTCTTTGAATATTAATCACTGCCTACTGTACTGCGTTTAAACTCGTGCGCAGTGAGCCCATGGTATTGATGATTTGAACGTGCACCCTGATACTTAGGGAATGCGCCCATATGCTTGTTCATCTTGCCATGCATCGTGGTATGTTTTTTTCCGCTTATCTTTCCTGCTGCTGTCGGGCCATGCATTTTATGTGCAGCGCCAACATACATCATTGCGCGATCCGGATGAAGCGCTTCGTTACGCCGGTCGGCTAAGCCTTCGGCCATGGTAAAAGAACTGCTTAACAAGAGAGCAACGGCAAGTGTTATGAGTCTGAATTTGTGCATAGAGAACCCCTTCCTTCCAGATAAATTGGAAAGTGTGTGTTGAAGGAGTTGCTTAGACTCGTAGCTACGGACTTAGTTCAAAGTCCTTCCGGTAAGTTATCGACCGTTCAACAAAGTTCGGCCTTTTATCGTTAAGCAGGTCTCAAACGGGATTGGCGCTCGGTCGCTTAGTCTTGAGCGTTGAACGCCTTGCCGGTTTCGCCTTTGCTGTCTTCTCCCATTAGGTAGAGATAGAGTGGCATGATTTCTTCCGGGGTGGGGTTGTTGACGGGGTTTTCGGCCGGGTAAGCACTAGCGCGCATGTTGGTGCGGGTAGCGCCGGGGTTGATACTGTTGACTCTGACATTGTGATGCTCGTCGTCCAGCTCGTCAGCGAGTACCTGCATCAGCCCTTCGGTAGCAAACTTCGATACGGCATACGCTCCCCAAAATGCGCGGCCTTTACGACCTACACTTGAAGAAGTAAAAACCACCGAAGCGTCAGAAGAAAGCCGTAAAAGCGGAATTAGTGCACGTGTGAGGATAAACGGCGCCGTCACGTTTACCTGCATTAGCTGGTTCCAGACGGGTACTTCATATTGCTCGATTGGTGTCAGAGAGCCTAGCAGTGAGGCGTTGTGCAGCAGGCCGTCAATCTTACCAAACTCGTCTTCGATGGCAGTGGCCAGATCGTCGTAATCTTTCTCGGCAGCGCCTTCAAGGTTTAGCGGGATGATGGCGGGCTTAGGGCCGCCTGCGGCTTCAATTTCATCATAAAGCGACTCTAGCTTCGCTACGGTTCGGCCCAACAGTACGACTGTCGCACCATGCGCCGCAAATGTTTTAGCCGCGACTCGCCCGATCCCATCGCCAGCCCCGGTAACCAGAATAACTTTATCGTTCAGTAAATCCTTGGGGGCACTGTAGTCAAACATAGATTGTCTCTGGTCATTGGGAAGGTGTATCAGGGAAGCTAAGTATAAGAATTCTAATTAAACTTGTTAGAAAGTGCTACGGGTAATTTACTTTCAGTGCTGAAGTAACGTTAGTTTGGGGCAGGGCGGCGAGCGTGTATCGCTATGGCTTCTTGGAGGACGCGGCGCGTAGATAAAAATTCACCTGCTAGGCTGGCCTTAAAACGGGGTGCATGATTTAATGACTCGTGGTCATATTTTGATTTTTTCAACATGAACAGAGAGAACACCATGGCACAACAAGAAATTAATATTCAACAAGAATTCAATGCCCCTGTCGAAGAAGTGTTTTCAACACTTAGCGACCATGAAACCTTTGGTAAAATTTGTGGTGTAAAAATGACCCGTATTAAAGATGGAGAAGGACAGCCTAATGGTTTGGGTTCCGTGAGACGCTTAAATATTGGCCCACTACCGTCCTTTGAGGAGACCATAACCGGCTTTGTAATGAATGAGTCGATTGAATATAAGATTACCCAGGGCAGTCCGATAAAGAATCACGTCGGTACGCTAAGGTTCTCTGACCTCGGTGGCAAAACCCGTTTGGACTATACGATTTTGTTGGAGTCTAAAATTCCATGCACTACGGGGCTGATTAAAACCGCACTGAAAAACGGTATTGCAAAAGGTCTACAGGGTTACGCCCGTTCTCTGGCTTAGTTTTGCGGGAGAGCGGCGCAAGACGCGTTTGCCTCCCAAGCAATTATTGCCATTTTACGCTCTGCTCCCCAGCGGTAATGATTAAATTCGCCCGTGTTTCTGATGATGCGATGGCAAGGTATCAGCAGGGCGATATTATTCTTGGCTATAGCAGATGCAGCCGCTCGTACAGCGTTGCCATTGCCGGAGAGTCTGGCAAGCCTTTGGTAAGAGCATAGTGTGCCCGAAGGAATTCGTAGCAGAGCTTCCCATACTTTGATTTGAAAGGGTGACCCTTTTAATAGCAGATGAAGCGGTTTGTCGCTTGTAGAATGCTGCGAAAAAATACGTTTTATGTAAGTCTCATTCGCTTCTTCGTCTTGCAAAAACATCGCTTCGGGAAAGTTATTCTGCAGCATTTCTAGTTCAGGTTTTTGCTGTTCCGGTAAGTCAATGAAGGTAAGGTGGCAGATGCCTCGGCTTGTGCTTGCAATAAAGCATAATCCGAAGGGGCTTGGGTGCACGCTATAGCGTATATTCAGGCCCCGCCCGGCATGTTTAAACTCTCCCGGTGTCATTGCTTCCCAGGTGATCATGAGGTCGTGCAAGCGGCTGGCGCTGCTGAGGCCGCTTTCATAAGCTGAATCCAAAACGGAGTGTGAGGCTAAGCTGCGCTTCGCATGCTCTTTGGTCAGGTACTGCAAAAACTGTTTTGGACTGATTCCGACCCACTCTTTGAAGACGCGTTGAAAATGATATTCACTCAGGTCTGATTGTGCGGCGAGTTGGCCAAGGCTGGGTTGGTCTTTTTGGTGGGTGGCCAAATATTTTAAGGCTCGGCTGAGCACATTATAGTGTTTGTTTTGTTCACTGTATTTATGGTTCATTGCTCGTCCTTCGCGGGTTGCTCGAGTGGCATTTTACAGGCCAAGTTTGCAAGCCTTTCATCCTAGGGGCGACCCGTTTCTTGCTGGATTCACTCGAGGTCTAGCTCACTTAGTAATAGCTGAGCTGCCAGGATGCTAAATACCACCCCGGCCAATCTGTTCAGCGCAGGCTTCAAATGAGGCACTGGTTTAAGTCGTTTTTCCAAATGGGACGTTACACCTGCCAGGCAGGTAAAAATAGTAAATGCCATCAGGATGAACGTTCCGCCCAGTGCACTCAATTGCCAGTTGATATCTGAGCGCTCTGGGTCAACAAACTGGGGTAAAAATGCCAGAAAGAAAAGGCTCACCTTGGGGTTTGTTACATTCATTAGTAAACCCCTGCCGAGCAGGTAAGGTGATGCCAGAGTATCTGTATTATGAGGCGTGCCTGAGTCGGCGGCATGTCGGAAAGACTGGAAAGCCAAATAGAGCAAGTAGCCCGCACCGAGTAGCTTCAGTAAGGTAAAACTTAGTACTGAAGTCTGCAACAGTGCTGCCAAGCCAAAAATAACGGCGGCGGTATGGACCAACAAGCCACAGCACAAGCCGATAGTAAGCACCAGTCCGGCCCTGAAACCGTGAGTTGAGGCCTGTAAAACAACATAAAG
>JBFJVR010000354.1:0-3525 GCA_041624095.1 Oleiphilaceae bacterium | reverse complement strand
TCCGGGTCTTCACCTTCGGGCAGAAGCAAAAAGCTTAATTGCATTCCATCCTGAAACAGCGGCAGGGCATTCTCCATTGCCTTTCTGGCCGCCTGCAAGCCTGCCGAGTCTCCATCAAAACAAAACACAATATTCGAGCAGCGCTTTAATAACTGCCCCAAACTCTCGGTATTGGTGGCAGTACCCAAAGTGGCAACCGCGTAGCTGATACCAAACTGGGCCAGCGACACCACATCCATGTAGCCCTCAACAACCAGCAACCTGTCTAACTGACGGTTCGCCTGATTCGCTTCGTAAAGCCCGTATATCTCACTGCTTTTATGAAACACCTCTGACTCGGGAGAGTTAATATACTTCGCCTTGTCGTCTCCTAGTGTGCGGCCACCGAATGCAATAGTTTTGCCTCTTGCATTGCGGATGGGGAACATCAGGCGATTCTGAAACAGATCAAATAAGCGCTCATATTTATCAGAAACAATTTTGGTTTTAAGCAGCGCCTTGAGTACGTCGGGGCTGGCTTTTGCACTGAGAAAGTCTCGCTCGGGCGGCGCAAAACCTATTCCGAAACGCTCAACCACTTCATCACTGAGCCCCCTGCGCTTTAAGTAATTGAGCGCAACCGATTTACCTGCGTGCGATTGCAAGGCCTGCCGATACTGCAAAGCCGCATAATCAAGTGACTCCAACAAGCGCTTTTGCTCGCTGTAAGCCTCTTGCACACGCTCGTCGCGTGGCACTTCAACACCGGCGAACCGTGCCAACTCCTCTACTGCTTCGGTAAACGAGAGATTGTCATATTCGCGAAGAAAGGTAATCGCATTACCGTTTTCACCACAGCCAAAGCAGTGGTAAAAGTTTTTCTGCACATTGACATGAAACGAGGGCGTTTTTTCTTGATGGAAGGGGCAGCAGGCTTTTAGCGTAGCGCCCGTCTTTTTGAGCTGCACCCGCGAGCCAACCACCTCGGCAATCGGAACCCGATTGATAAGATCGTCAATAAAGCCTTGAGGTATTAGACCCGCCATACGCTAGCTACTCGCATACAAATGACAAACACCCGAACCACATGCTTTACCATGTGCCCGGATCTAATAGCGAAAAGGGAGCTTAACTTGAGAGGCGTTGCTTTACCAGCTGACTGACACTAGCCACATCAGCCCGTCCTTGCAACTGAGGTTTAAGAATCGCCATGACCTTGCCCATGTCACGCACCGACTCAGCACCCGACTCTTCCACTGCTGAGTCCAGCAATGCTTGAATCTCTTGCTCCGTCAATGCGACGGGCAAAAAGCTTTCGATGACAGACACCTCTGCAGCTTCGATTACCGCGAGGTCATCTCGACCTGCGCTCTCGAATTGAGATATCGAATCACGACGCTGTTTGAGCATTTTATCGAGTACTGCCAGCACTCTGGCATCATCCAATTCGATGCGTTCATCGACTTCGATACGCTTTAACTCAGACAGAATCAAACGCACGGTGCCTAAACGTGTTTTATCACGCGCACGCATTGCGTCTTTCATCGCGCTGTTAATCGTTGCTTTTAAGCTGATTTCGGACATGAGAATTAAGGCGAACTATGCGCCTAGATCACAAGGCAGAAGTACGATTAATACAGTCTTTCGAAACGTCGTTGCTCACGCTGAACTTTCTTGGCGTGACGCTTAACAGCCGCTGCGGCTTTACGCTTACGAACCGAAGTCGGCTTTTCATAAAATTCACGACGACGAACTTCAGACAATACACCCGCTTTTTCGCAAGAACGCTTGAAACGACGCAAAGCGATGTCAAACGGCTCGTTTTCTTTAATTTTTACTGAAGGCATTCAAATTACCATTAATTATCTGTTTAAACTCACTAGGCGTGTTTTCAACCCAGTTTCTTTCAGGGGCGCGAATTTTAATGGGATTTATCACGCAAGTAAAGGCTAAAGCGGTCATTTAAACGACACTTTTAGCCTTCAATGCACACGCAGCGCTATTTTTTATAAGGCAAACAATTACTTGCCTGCTTCATGTAGTACTGAATCTGCGTTTTTTCCTGATCAACAAATGCCTTAATCGCGTGCCTGAAACCCTCATGGGCTACCCAGTGATAAGAGCAGGTTTCAATCGGCTCAAAGCCGCGCGCAATTTTATGCTCTCCTTGAGCCCCGGCATCAAAATGAAGCAAGCCGTGCTCGATGCAGTATTCAATCCCTTGGTAGTAGCAAAGTTCAAAATGCAGCGCTTTGAACTCCTCCAGACACCCCCAGTAGCGGCCATATAAATGCGTAGCCCCTTTGAAGAACAAGGCAGCAGCAATGATGCGCTCACCCTTATAAGCCAGCATTAGAAGCAAGGACTCAGGCATGCGCTCAAAAATCAGCTGGAAAAATTCCTGATTCAAATAAGCTGACTGCCCACGTTTAAGGTAGGTTGATTGGTAGCAAGTATGAAAACAGGCCAGCTGGTGCGCATCAACTTCATCCCCCGCCACACATTTAACAACAATGCCTGCCTCACTTAATTTTCGCCGTTCTTTGCGAATGGATTTACGTTTGTTCGCGCTCATCCTCGCAAGGAAGTCGTCAAAACCCTCATAGTCACGGTTGTACCAGTGAAACTGCGTACCCGACCTTCGCACCAGCGCGCCTTCCTGAGCGGCATCTTCAAACCCCTCTGGAAAAAGCACATGCCACGACGACACGCCCCTGGCAGAACAATAATCAATGCATGCCTTTTTGTAGTGCAAATAAATATGCTCGCGCTTACCTGCATCATTTTGGTGCTCTTCCAACATCAACAAGCGCGGCCCTGCGCAAGGCGTAAAGGGAATAGCGGTGAGCAATTTAGGGTAATACTCCATGCCATGTTGATGATACGCGTCGGCCCACGCCCAATCGAATACATACTCGCCATAGGAGTGATATTTCAGGTACCCGGGCGCAGCGGCGATCAACCTATTGCCTGCAAACAATAGGTAATGGCAAGGCAGCCACCCTGTATCACGCGCGACACAGGCACTCTCTTCGAGAGACTGCAAAAACGCGTGCCGCAGAAAAGGGTAGTCCTTAGCCACCAGGGCGTCCCATTGACTTGCCGGTACGTCTTTCATACTCCCAACAAATCGCGAAGCTAAGGACTGGTCTTCAAATTGCTTGGTCATAGCATAGTTAAAACGAACAAAAGCAGATTAATACGATGAAATGATGCGCGAGACGGCTCCTATACCCAGTTTACGTCCGCGAGACACCGAGGTGACAACGAACTTATCATGAGCGTAGAATCAACACAAAAAACAACAAGCGACTTAATAGCAATGAAGCTCTCGAATGCAAACAGTACGGTCAAGGACGCTTACCAGCAACACCTGTTCCGGCAACAGGGCATTCATGCGTGCAAACAGCAGGTTAAGCTGATCATTGATTTGCAGAAACATCGTGGGTGCACACTGGCGATACTCTCTGGCGACCACTTCTTTGAGACCCAGCTTTATTCGATACAAAAAGAGATCACCGATGACTTTCATGCACTTGAGCGCTA
>JBFJVR010000353.1:0-3528 GCA_041624095.1 Oleiphilaceae bacterium | reverse complement strand
GGGGTTTCGATCGAACCTTCTAATACGCTCTTCAGGGCTTTATAAGTTCCGTCACCCTCATCGAACGACAGGTCGTCACAAAACACGATAAATTTTTGCGACTGATCTCTAATCACATCAACGATATCCGGCAAGTCAATCAGGTCGTCTTTGTCGATCTGAACCACTCTTAAACCTTGCTCAAAGTAGTGATTTAGTAAGGCCTTAATAACACTCGACTTGCCCGTTCCTCGTGCACCCCAAAGCAGCACATTGTTAGCTGGCAAGCCCTTGAGAAAACGCTCGGTATTGGTCATGACCAGTCGTTTTTGCCGATCAATCCCCAGCAAGTCGTCCATGCCGATTGGGTCGAGCTGGCTTACCGGCCTGAAATAAGCTCGCTTTGCGCGCCAAATGGCCGCCGGAGTGTGTTGCCATTTTATCGCATCACTCATACCCGATCTTCTCCCCACCGCGCCAATAAGTTATGTTCCACGCCCAAGTGGTCGAGCAGGCGTGCAACGACAAAATCGACCAGATCAGCTATCGAGCCAGGCTGATGGTAAAAACCCGGGCAAGCAGGAAGAATCACTGCTCCGGCACGCGACAGTTTTAGCATGTTTTCCAAATGAATCTCAGAGAACGGCGCTTCTCTGGGAACCAAAATCAGCTTTCGGCGCTCCTTTAGCGCGACGTCAGCGGCTCGCTCAATCAAGTTATTGCTGGCACCGGTCGCAATGGCCGAGAGAGTGCCCGTACTGCATGGGCACACCACCATCTGGCTAGGTGCACCAGAACCAGATGCTACGGGTGCCATCCAGTCTTCGCGGCCAAACACTTTTAACTGCCCTTCAGCCGCACCAAAATGCTGCGCTAAAAATTGCTCCATCGCAGCTGCCTGAGCAGGAAGCTTCAGCTCGGTCTCGGTGCTGATCACGATATGCGCGGCCTTGGATACCATTAAATAAACCTGATGCCCGGCAGCCAACAAACAATCGATTAAACGCAAGGCGTAAGGCGCGCCCGAAGCCCCGGTTATCGCAATGCTAATCGCTGGTTTGAAGTCAGGCTTTATAGCTTCACTCATGTTGACTCTCCACTTAAACGCCGGATAGTTTGCAGAAGTATCTGATGTATGCCCGAGAACCCGCCATTGCTCATCACCACAACATGCGTTTCTCCCGAAACCTCCTTCATCACCAGCTCAACCAACTGCTCTACACTGGTACCGAAAGCGTGCATACCTCCGGCGTGTTCTGCAACCTCCTTCAACCAATCCATACCCGATAAATCGGACCATACAACCGCATCTGCGGCGCGGGTGCTCTGCAATAAACGCTGGCGATGGACACCCATACGCATCGTGTTTGAGCGAGGTTCGATAAGCGCAATAATTCGAGCGCCCCCCACTTTGCTTCGCAAACCGGCCAATGTGGTTTCAATTGCTGTGGGATGGTGCGCGAAGTCATCATAAAGCGAAACGCCACCGAAGGTACCCAGGCATTCCATTCGGCGCTTCACACCTTGAAACTGGCCCAAGGCCTCTGCCGACACTTTCAAGTCTACGCCGACATGCCTCGCCGCGAGCATCGCAGCTACACCATTAGCGACATTGTGGTCGCCTGTTTGCGACCACTCGACAGCAACGCATTGCTCACCCAGAGTTAAACTGAATTGCGAACCGTCTGGCACCAGCGTATTCCAAATTGCCTCCGCGGCCTGGCCCTCAACTTTTGGCACACCTGAACCTAGCGAACGCCCTTCGCAAAAAGCCTGCCGAGAAGACCAGCAGCCTTGCACCAACACCTCGTCTATCGCCTCTACACCAGCCGGGTAGATGATCTGACCATTCTCTGGAACGGTACGCACAAGATGGTGAAACTGGGTCTGTATGGCGGCTAGGTCGGCAAAAATATCAGCATGGTCAAATTCCAGATTATTCACAATAAGTGTACGCGCACCGTAATGAATAAACTTGGACCGCTTATCACAGAAGGCACTGTCGTACTCGTCAGCCTCGATGACAAAAAAAGGCGTGTCGCCCAGCCTTGCGGAGCAGGGAAAGTTGCCGGGAACACCCCCGATCAAAAAACCCGGCGCCATGCCCGCGTACTCGAGAATCCAGGCGAGCATACTGGTAGTCGTGGTTTTGCCATGGGTCCCTGCAACTCCCAACACCCATTTGCCCGGCAAAACCGTTTCGGCAAGCATTGCGGGGCCAGAGGTGTACGGCAAGCCTTTATTCAGAATCGCCTCGAGCAAGGGGTTACCGCGACTAATGGCGTTACCAACCACATACAAATCGGCATTGAGTGCAAGCTGCTCAGGGTCATAGCCTGCGTGAAGCTCTATCCCCTGCTCTTCCAATTGCGTGCTCATCGGGGGGTATACCCCGGCATCACAGCCGGTCACCTTGTGCCCCATTTCTTTGGCCAGAATCGCGAGGCTACCCATGAAGGTGCCACAAATACCCAATATATGAATATGCATCAGATTACTCGTTCAGAGTCTAAAGGCTGCCTTTGGCGTCCTGCTCAATGGCTTTGTCCATCTCGGCGATATAGTCTTCACGCACCTTGAGTTTAGTACCATGATGGGCTCGCATATTAAGCTGCTTGAACTGTGCAGCGGCCTTTCTGGCTGTGTCCATCAGCTCCTCGGGTGGTACAACAAGGTCAAGAAAACCGGCCGCAACCGCCGTTTTGGGGTCGAACATTTCTGCATTAATAACCGAGCGATTAAAGTAGACCTTGGGCATACGATGCTTAGCCATCGCTATACCTGCGTAGTGCATGGTCATGCCAATCGCAACTTCATTCAAACCGAGTTTAAATGGCCCCTCCACCCCTATTCGGTAGTCGCTGCACAGCAGCAAGAATGCACCTTTCGCTACTGCATGCCCTGCACAAGCGGTAATAATCGGCGTCGGGAAGGCTATCATTCTGCGGGTCAACTTCGAGCCCTCTGTAACCAATTCAATAGCTTTATCCATGCCACTCTGCATCGTTTTTAGATCGTACCCACCCGACAATATGCCTTCCTGACCAGTCAGAATCACCACTGCTTTTTCTTCCTCTGCCCGGTCTAGCGCTGCGTGCAGTTGCGCAATGACCTCGTGTGAAATCGCATTCACCTTGCCATTTTGCAGAGTAATAGTAGCGATACCGTCGTTAATATCGAACGAGACTAAATCAGTCATAGTAGTTCCTTGTAGATAATATGCTTTTAAAATCAATGCCTGTTGTAGGCATAAGTACTAAGGCTTTAAAAAGTGCGTGCGATAATACTTTAGTTCTTCTATCGACTCACGAATGTCGTCGAGCGCAAGATGCACGTTTTTCTTCGAGAAGCCCGGCAGGATCTCCGGTTTCCAACGTCGCGCTAGCTCTTTAAGCGTACTGACGTCCAGATTTCTATAATGGAAAAAGTCTTCCAGTTCGGGCATGTACTTGACCAGAAAACGTCTATCCTGGCCAATCGAGTTTCCACAGATTGGCGATGCGCCTTTATCGACATACTCTTCCAGAAAGCGAATGGTCTCGAGCTCTG
>JBFJVR010000352.1:0-3547 GCA_041624095.1 Oleiphilaceae bacterium | reverse complement strand
TATATTCACCACGCCCACCAAGACCAAAATCGCCGACGCCTTGGCCGTCATATCTGCATCCTCGAGTGCCGAGCGTAAGGCCATTAAACCAAAGTATAAAAATAACAGTATCAGCATGGCAGTTAGCCGCGCATCCCAAACCCACCAGGTACCCCAGGTTGGCTTACCCCATACTGCACCAGTAAACAGTGCAAGAAAAGTAAACGCGGCACCAATCGGAGCGGCCGAGGCAATAAATACGTCCGCCATTTTCATCTTCCATACCAAACCAACCAATGCCGCCATGGCCATCATCAGGTAACATGATTGAGCCAGTAATGCTGCCGGCACATGAAGATAGATAATTCGAAAGCTGTTCCCTTGCTGGTAATCAGGTGGAGCATAGGCCAAGCCCCAAACTGCACCTAGCAACAATGCCACAGTCCCCGCCACCAGCAGCCATGACTGTAGTCGACCGGCAATATCGTAAAACCATTCGGGTGAGCCCAGTTTATGGAATAACGTCCACTTCATGCAGTTAAGTGCCTCTGCTCGCTGTTTATCTTCAGAAAACCTTTGCGCGCCTAGTTCGACACGCCTAACCTGATCGCCGCTGCCGTCGCAAATGGCGACAAGGTTACAGCCAAGGCCAGCATGCCGCCCATAATCGCCAAGTATCCCGACACCGGCAGGCCGTCGATGCCAGCCTGAATCGTGCCCGTACCAAAAATAAGAATCGGTATCGTTAAGGGTAAAACCAATAATGAAACCAGTACACCAGCAGAGCGCAAGCTTACCGTCAAAGCGGCACCAATACCACCTATCAAACTAATGACTGGCGTACCAAGGAGCAAGCTTAATACCAGTACGGGAATAAACTCGGGCGCAAGGTTCATCATCGTCGCGATAAAGGGGGACAGCAAAATCAGCGGTAATCCGCTCAGCATCCAGTGCACAACAGTTTTGACCAACACTAGTAAGTAAAGGGGCTGGGCGCACCTTACGATTTGTTCCAGGGTTCCGTCTTCGTAGTCGGACTGAAAAAGCCGATCCAAAGACAACATCATCGCTAGTAAAGCTGCTACCCAGACCACGCCCGGTGCAGCTTCACGCAAGAAATCCGGATCCGGGCTAACGCCAAGTGGGAACAGTACCGTCACTATCACAAAAAATATCAAGGGGTTAAGAAATGACTGACGATTGCGGAAAGCCAATAGCAGCTCGTGCCTTAACAAGGCCCACATTACACTGGTAAGTGAGGTGCCTGCTTGCGCATCATTCCTCATGGGCATGCCCTCCAGCGTAGTGCTGCAAGTGCAGTTCCTTCACGTCGGCAATGTCGAGTTTATGATGCGTTGTCAGAATAATAGCCACTCCCTGTCGCGACTTTTCGAGCAACAGAGCTTCGAACTGTTTTACGCCCGCCAGATCAATTGCGGTGAATATTTCGTCCAGAAGCCAAAGAGAATGCGTCGATAAATAAAGCCGTGCCAGCGCAACACGCCGCTGTTGCCCTGCGGAAAGGTTTCGACAATAACTGTGCTCATAGCCAGCCAAGCCAACCTCTTGCAACGCGCCCATCAACGCTTGCTCGGACACACGCTGCCCCAGGCCACACAAAAAACGCAGGTTCTCAATCGCCGTCATCGTTGGCTTGATTCCGGACTTGTGCCCCAGATACAAACTGTCTTGCTGAAACTCGGTAAGACACCTTGCCAAATTTTCACCGCGCCACTGAATCGTTCCACTATAGCCGGTAAAAAGGCTGGCCAGTATACGCAACAAACTGGTTTTACCCGCACCGTTAGGCCCTGATAGCTGGAGTATCTCTCCACGATCAAGCTCAAATCCCAAGCGTGAAAACAACATTCTATCGTCACGTTCACACGCGAGATCTTTAGCAACTAGAAGAGGTGCCACCATAAAGAGAGTTCAGCCAACCCGATAACAGAGTAGCCATTATAGCGACATAATCTGAAACTGAAATGCCGGTCTTAGCCATATTAATTCGATGTAAGAGCAAAACCCGCCCTCATATAAGATAAGACGAGCATGCGCTTCATACCGGTGTTCCGAATTTCGGCTATCGTAAGCCCTGTTTCAGCCCATCATCATTTTCAACATGGCCTGTTCTTCGCCCATCACTTTGACAAACGCAGGCAAGGCAAACAAGCGTTCTATATAGGCAGCCGTTTTGGGCCAACGCGCAGCGTCGCAACTCACTTCGCAATGGTTCATCGCAACAAACAGGCTACCCACTGCTATATCGGCCAGGGTTGGCTGTTGGGCGACGAGAAAGTCCTGCTGCAGTTGCGTTTCAAAATAACTGAAAATAGCGGGGATTTCTTCGTTTAGGGCGATATCGATATCCGACTGAATGGGCTCACGTTTGAAAAACACCTTGGCCAGAACTCGCTCGGCAAACAGGTGCCCACCGATCGATGCGGTCATAAAACTATCTGCGTACTCCTCGAACCATAGTACCCGCGCTGCGAGCAGGTTATCTGCAGGAACCATTGGTATATCCGGGAACTCCCGGTCAATAAACTGGCAAATAACACTGGAGTCGGGAATATAGTGATTGCCATACTTTAGCAGCGGAATCTTACCCAAAGGGCTATGCTGCTTAAACTCTTCGGGTTGCTCAGCCTGACGCGGAACCACCACCACATGGTTATACTTCAGCTCTTTATGAGCCAGCAATAAGCGCGTCTTTCTGACGTAAGGTGAAATATGCGCGCCATAAAGCGTAAGTTCAGTCATTGTTATTCTCCTGCAACAGTTTTATGGACTTGCAGTATAACTACTTACGCAAAGCCTAAAGCCTCTTCTTTTGGAACACATTGTTGCGCTTTGAATAGCGAACTAGAGGTGCACCACTGAAACCTTAAACAGACACCCATAAAAAAACCGGTTAACAACTAATTAACCGGTTTTCTCAGTACGCTTTAAAGCGCCAGCCTAGCCATTACTCCGGGGTAGCACACTCGGCTCTGGTTGGGTCCTCAGAGCAGCGTATTTTCCATAGCAATTTAAGCGCTTTGGGGTGATGAACCCCCTCTTCTTTTAATGCCAGACGAATTTGTTTACGGAACTTATCCAGTTCTTTTTTGGTATTTTCATCTGTTTTAATCCAGTATTTAGCAGGAATCTCTTCCTCAGCGTCTTTTACCATTTTATGGATATCGGGCAGGCGACTCAGAATATACTCACGCATTTTTTGACCAAAATCAGGTGTGAAACGATCCTTGTGCGAAACCAGCTGCATCATGCCGTAAAGCACTTTTTCGTCGATGATACCGCCATTCTCACCCAAGCCGTGGTACAGCTCAAATACGTTATAACCCAAAGCGACCATTGGCAGGATGTCGATGTTGCCATTGTTAAACTGGCCAGAGAACGTCGCCAGCGAGGTGCCGACAGGCGATGCTCCTGCTAAATCCGCCAACTTATGGCTTTGCGGATCTTCATTCAGAACCGAGATCTTCTTACCACTGAAATCTTCAACGGTATCAATATTACGGTCGTTAACGAAAAGGTAAACGGATCCCACCGGCAAGGTGCCAAC
>JBFJVR010000351.1:0-3548 GCA_041624095.1 Oleiphilaceae bacterium | reverse complement strand
CCGCTGGGAATTAGAAGTGCAAAAGCAGGGTGAAACGACAGCCTATTATTGTGCAGAGCTCATAATAGCAACGCCTGCCGAACAGGCCAGTCAACTGCTTTCTGGTCACCTAAGCTCGCTCGGTTTTTTACAAAACGTGAGTGTGGCCCCGCAGTGGGTGGTAATGCTGGCTTTGGAGCAACAAGCCTTTGACGCGGGCCAAGGTCCCGAGGAGGCCTTGGTAGAAAACGCTGAAAAGCATACTCAAGAAGCCGTGGAACAAGGGTTTCCACCAGACTCCTGTATTGAACAGCTATCTTTCGAGTACCTTAAACCCGGTCGAAGTGCCTTGCGTGGTGTTGAGCTTGTACAGGTTCAGCTACGCGCTGAATGGAGTAGCGAGCATTTGAATATGACTGAAAACGATGTGCTGTCGGTAACTCTTGGAGAGTTACAGACGATGATTGGCACGCGTAAATTGCTTCGCTCCCATGTTCATCGTTGGTTGTATTCCTATACCGCCATTCCCGCAGGTGTAGGGGATGCTTTCTGGCAGTCTGATGTCAAATTGGGCTTGTGTGGCGACTATTTTGTTGCACAGAACAAAGAGTCGGGCGTTGAATCTGCTTTCCTTAGTGGTTCGGCGCTTGCGAGAAAGCTGGTGAAAGAGAAAGAATTTTCTTCATCGCCTTGTTGATCTAAATACGCTTGTGGTACGTAACTAATCAAACAAAGCGATAGGCGCGCCATTCCAGTTTGTGAAGGCTTTATTATGTGTAATTTATATTGGTTCAAAAGTGATTTGCGGGTTTACGACAACCCTGCGTTAAAGGCAGCGACGAACGATGGTAGTACGGTCGCGGTCTACTGTCTCACCGAGAGTCAGTGGGACATGCACGACGTATCTCCTGCAAAACGCTCCCTGATACTGAGGCAACTGGCCTTGTTAGCCGATTCGCTCGCAGAACTCAACATCCCCCTGCGTGTGCTGGACTGTAGTACCTTTATGTCGGTGCCTGCGGCGCTGTCTGAGCTGGCTTGCCAGTTGGGAGTGAGCAAATTATTTTTCAATCGCGAATATGAGTTCAACGAGCAGCAGTGCGAGCAGCAAGTCGCTTGTGCGATGGAACAATTAAGCGTGCAGGTGAGGCAATTTGATGACCAGTGTGTGGTCAAACCGGGTGCGTTGCTCACCAAGCAGGGCGATATGTACAAGGTGTTTTCTGCTTTTCGTCGTGTTTATCTTGCGCAGTTCACGGCTTTGGCGCGCAAGTTGGAAAACCGCCCCAGTGTGCAAGCTGATACTGGTATAGAAAGCGACTTGAAGGTGTTGGACGCGATGCAGTACGACACGCGGTTTGACGCGCTCTGGCCTGCGGGCGAAGACGAAGCCCATGACCGACTCAATAGCTTCATCGAGCAGCATGGTAAGCGCTACAAGGATGAAAGAGACTTTCCTGCCTTGGATGCAACGAGTGGACTGTCAGCTTATCTGGCAACAGGTATTTTAACTACTGGGCAGTGTATGCAAGCTGCCATTAGCATGAATGAAGGTAGCTTGGATGGGCGCTATGAGGGTATGAATACCTGGGTCAATGAGTTGATATGGCGGGACTTTTATCGCCACTTGCTGGCGGCTTTTCCGCGTTTGAGTAAACACAAACCTTTTAAGGCTGAGACAGATCGGCTCCCCTGGGCGGATGATAATGACCAGTTGGAACGCTGGAAACAGGGTAAAACCGGCTTTCCTCTAGTTGATGCTGCGATGCGACAATTGCAGCAAACCGCCTGGATGCATAACCGCTTGCGTATGGTGTGCGCGATGTTTTTAACCAAACATTTGCTGATTGACTGGCGTCTGGGAGAGCGATATTTCATGCAGACTTTGGTTGATGGAGATCTTGCGTCCAATAATGGAGGCTGGCAGTGGAGTGCCTCTACCGGCGTCGATGCAGTACCTTACTTTCGTATTTTTAACCCCACGCGTCAGTCAGAACGTTTTGATCCACATGGGAGATTTATCAAACGATATGTGCCAGAACTCGCCGAGCTAGGGGAGAAAACCATTCACGACCCAAAAGCGGCAGATCGCCAGCGCTTGAACTACCCTTTAGCCATGGTCGATCACGCCGAGACGGTTGCACGTACCAAGGCCTTATTCAAGGGGCTGAATCGAGCAGATAGTCCGCATCAGGACTTACTCGACGAGTTGCAAAGGCAAAGCGCATGAACACGATAGAAAGTGAACAAAGCCATCAACGTAGAGGGGTGTGGCGGGCTTTGCTGCAATGGGTTGACTCTGAAGCGACACTCAGCCCTTCTAGTGCCGCAGCGGAATCAGACCGACTAGATAGCGTTGCTAACCCTCAAGAAGGGGCAATCAACTGGCTCAGGTGCATGCCATTTTTTATCGTCCACTTGGGGTGTTTGGGAGTGATATGGACGGGATGGAGCCCCGTAGCAGTCGGTGTCGCCTTGGGGGCGTTCTGGCTGCGCATGTTTGCGATTACAGCTTTCTATCATCGTTACTTTTCACACCGAAGTTACAAGGCCAGCCGCGGCTGGCAATTGTTTTTTGCGGTGCTGGGCAACAGCGCGGCGCAGCGAGGCCCCTTGTGGTGGGCGGCGCACCATAGAAAACACCACAAGCATGCCGACGAGCAGCAAGATCTGCACTCTCCGGTTAGCCATGGTTTTTGGTGGAGCCACGTGGGCTGGTTCATGAGTGATCAGGGCTTCAAGACCGATTATTCCGTTATCAAGGATCTCGCCCGCTATCCTGAGCTACGTTTTTTGAATCGCTTCGACAGCCTCGTACCCGTGTTGTTTGCAGTGTTCATGTTTGCTTTGGGCGAGCTTGTTGCTGCCATGTGGCCAGCAAGTGGTGTCACCGGTGCGCAGCTCTTGGTGTGGGGCTTCTTTATTTCCACAGTGCTGCTGTTTCACGCTACGTTCACAATCAACTCTTTGGGGCATGTATGGGGTTCGCGGCGTTACAACACAAAAGACGACAGCCGTAATAATGGCTTGTTGGCACTTTTGACCTTGGGCGAGGGCTGGCACAACAATCATCATCGGTTTGCGGTTTCGGCGCGACAAGGTTTTTATTGGTGGGAGCTGGACATCACCTACCTGCTGCTCAAGTGCTTGAGCTGGCTGGGCATCGTTAGCGATCTCAACCCCGTACCAAGACATGTGTTAGCAGAAGGTCGAAATACTGCAGCTAAGGTGAATGCAGATTTGAGAGGTAAGCTATGAAGCGCTTAAAGTTACCGGAAGACAGTCAACTTACCGCCCATGTTGAAGAGATCAAACTGCAGCATGTGCAAAACGCACTCGATGAATTCAAAAGCCTTTATCGCGATCTCGATCGTAACAGCGTTTCACGCGAAAGTTTGGCGCAGGTTTATCAGCAGGATTTAGTATTTGAAGACAGCTTTCATTGTATAGAAGGTCTGGATGCTTATGTCGCCTACTGTGAGTCACTTTATGAGCATGTGCGGTCGATAGATTTTAAGTTTCATGATGAATGGTTAAAGCCCGACAGCGCCATGCTGACCTGGACCATG
>JBFJVR010000350.1:0-3549 GCA_041624095.1 Oleiphilaceae bacterium | reverse complement strand
TGTCGAGTCCGTTGGATGTCACGATGTCTGGAACAGGTTATGAGTGTGCATTCTCTCCTGACGATACGTATTTAGCGGCGAGTACGTCTACCACGTTTTATGTGTTTAAGCGTTCGGGGGATGCGTTCACTTCGCTATCTGTCCCAGCTATTAGTGGGCGAATTTACGATATGGCATGGTCATCTGATGGTAATCATCTTGCGCTTGCTCATAGTAGTTCGCCTTATGTGACAATACTAAGCCGTTCGGGCGATACCTTCACTAAACTGGCTGACCCTGCAACTTTACCTAACGGGACAGTTTGGCGGTTATGTTGGGATGATGACAACAGCACGATTTTCTGGGGCAGTCAATCATCCCTGGATGACTATTTTGGTATGTGGCATGTGTCGGGGAGCACGCTAACAAACGGCAATGCACCCGATGTCTTACCAGAAGAAGCCACTGGTTCAGCTACTTATGCGCGTGGTTTAGTGTTCGACAATACAACCAATCGCTTAATATTTGCCAATGCTGCTAACCCTTCCGAGGTGATTATATACGAGTTCGATGGAACAGACTTAACCTATCTTGGGGCGTACCCAACACTGGACGAGGACACAGCTAGCATTTATCACGCGGCAATATCGGACGATGACGAGTACATTGTTTTTGGCGGTGAAACGCAAACAATACAAGTACAGAAAAAAGGTTACATCTTGCCTGACATAGCTGACGCAGACACAGATTACAACATTAAACCCTATATCAAAACAGGAGAGTGATAGATGCGATACGTCTACAACAAGCAAGCCATCTATACAGGCCAAGCGTTAGATTTAACACTGTATGACCCTTTCCCTGTATTGAGCACAGAGGTAGCACCACCAAGTCTCAACGATGGTGAGTATGCGCGTTTCTTGGGTGACTCATGGGAAGTAATCACAGAGTTACCAGAAAAGCCTAAGCGCGTTCCTCAGAGTGTCGCCATGTCTTCATTCCAGCTTGCCATGTTAGAGATTGGCGAGCTAGATAACGTGCAACCTGTCATTGATGCTCTCCCTATGCCTGATAAGCGCAAAGCACAAATTCTATGGGATAAAGCTAACTTTGTGGAGCGTTCTAATCCTTTTGTCGCAACCCTCGGCGCGGTGATGGGTAAGACCGAGGCGGAGATTGATGATCTGTTTATCCTGGCAGAGACATTATAATAGAGGTAATTTATGACAAACCCATACGAGAACATCCCGCAGACGGTTAATTTATCGCCTCCGCAAGTGACCCCTGGCAGCTCTATCTTAGGCGGCACCAATGCGCAACAGCCAGGCATTTTGAACTCTGGCACGAATAATAAACCATCTACCACTTATGATCCTGCGAAAGTGACGGCTACCGGTTATAAAGGTGCTACCTATAACCCTTCAACATACCAAACTACGGATATGCGCAGAGAGGATGTGTCTAGGGCAAGTGCTGCGACAGCAAAGTCTTATAAAGCTAAAGCTTCAAATGCGCAGTCTGTAGATGCTCAAGCGCATACTTACAATGCTTATAAGCAGGCCGTAAGGGAAAATGAGTTAACAAGTCATCATCTTCAGAAGCTGTTGGATGAGAATAGTGATTACGTCAAGCGTGGTCGTACAGAGGGTAAGCAATACGCGCAAAGTCGCGGCATATTGAATACCACAATGGGGGCAGGGGCTGCGCATGGGGCTGCGATTGATCGGGCGGCGCCTATCGCCATGAATGATGCAGGCACCTATAACCAGCGAGCGTTAGCGCATATTGATGCAGAGAACACGGCACGCAGAACGAATGCCACCAACAAAACTAATGTCAGTATTCGAAACGCTGATGCAGCTACCCAAGTGAATATTGGTAATGCGGATAGACGTACCAAGGTAAGCATTTCAAATGCGGATGCAAAGAACAGGGCTAGTATCGCCAATGCGAACAATCAGACCGCTACCAGCCAGTTCAATGCCGGGCAAGAAAACGACCTCTGGAAGCAGTATATTCAGAATAAGAATGATGCGAGCAAATTCAATACAGCTTCCCAAAATGAAGCTAGTCGTTTTAATGCGGATTCTGAAAACCAAGCTAACAAATTCACAGCACACAACGAGTATCAAGCGAACCTGGTCAACGCTGGCGCAGATAATGAAGCGGCAAGATTAGCTATTACCGAGAATGGGACCAACTACCGATTTGATGCGGAGCTAGACTGGAAGACTCAAGAAGCGCAATTGGAGCGCGTGGCCAGGGATGAGCTGGAAAGATATCGCATTGATGAAGCAACCAAAACTGATATCAATAATGCAATCCTGCAGAGTTTTAGCCAGATTCAAAATAATCCGGACCTAACTACCGAAGCCAAACAGCAAGCTATGACCAATATTGTCAATGGAGCGAGAACTGCAGCGGCTTTAAGTCAAGAGCTTGAGTCTTATGCGAGTGGCGATATTTCTACAGGGCAATTGATGCAGTCCAATAACCCAACCCCAGAAGATTCCCGAAATTCTGAAATGGTGCAAATGCAAGAAGAGCGCGCACAAGTCGATAACATTGGTGATTTCTTTGAATGGTCTAGAAAATGGGCTCATCTTGGCACAAGTGATGAAATCGAAATGCTGGAGCGGGGCATGGATAAATTAGCTGGCGGGTAGGGCTTTTCTTTTGTGTCAAAGTATTAAATACTGTATGGGCTAACAGTGTTTAGAGAGCTTCATAATAATGATAAGAAAAGCAAAGCCTCAAGATCTGGACTCCATTGTTTCTATTGCCGTTGAATCGGTATCACAAAACCCTATTCCCGTTCGTATTGATAAGCAAGCCATGAAGGACACGGCGCGAGAGTGTCTTGGGCCTCAACATTTTTGTTGGGTATCTGAAATCGATGGTGAAGTGGTGGCGGCTGTCGCGGCCTGTTCTCAGCCTTCCTTTTGGTATGAGCGGCAACAGTGCAGCGTATTGCTGTATTACACCAGAGTGCCAGGGGAAGGCGCTAAGTTGCTGCGTGAATTTATGCGATGGGTGAAGTCTCGGCCAGCGATCAAGGTGGCTGTGATGGAGTTGGAACCGGAAACGGACGAAAGAATGATTAAGTTCTTAAAGCGCATTGGACTAGATCGAGTCTCGAAAAATGTTAGTTATGTAAGAGGATTAAGCGGTGAGTAAAGTCGTAAAGAAGATTGGTAGAGGGATTAGTAAAGTCTTCAAAGGCGTGAAGAAAGTTGTAAGCAAGGCATGGAAGGCCATTAAAAAGAGTCCGATATTTAAGACCATTGCCATTGCTGCGGCGGTATATTTTACGGGTGGTGCAGCGTTAGGGGCGATAGGTGGCGCAAGTGGCGGGGTGTCTGGAATGCTTGCAGGAGCTAAAGCGGGTTTAGCTACTGCATGGCAAGGGGTCTCTGGCGCGGCAGCGGCTTTGGGTAAGGGTCAATTTGCAGCGGCGGGTGAAAGTTTAGCGGGAGGCATTACTAATGCTGGCGCGGCTGGAACTGCGGAGGCGGCCAAATTAATGGAAGCCGCTAAGTTAGCATCTGTTAGCAATGCGCCAACGGCAGC
>JBFJVR010000349.1:0-3553 GCA_041624095.1 Oleiphilaceae bacterium | reverse complement strand
GTGCCGCCACCACCGCAGGCAGAGGACAAAAACAAACCCTCAGATGCCAGAGTTTGCAGCAGTTTACCACCCGCTGGTGTACTGATCGCTGAATCAGGCTCATCATTTACGATGATAGATACATCACCCGAGCTGACCAGTTTTGCGCGCGCAGCCAAAATAATCGCAACCAAAGACAGCACGATTACGGTAAACATGACAACGCCCAGTATTATTTCTGCATTCATAATTTTACCTTACCTATTTTCAGTGACGAGGCCTTGACTATAGAGAGATACCCGAAAATGACATAAAGCCAAGCGACATCAAACCAACTGTGATAAACGTAATACCCAAACCTCTCAGGCCCTCGGGCACGTCACTGTATTTTAGCTTTTCGCGAATCCCGGCTAAGGCGACTATCGCCAGCGCCCAACCAACGCCTGCACCCAAACCATATACCACGCTCTCGCCCAGATTGTAGTCTCGCTCAACCATGAACAGGGATGCCCCCATAATGGCACAGTTCACGGTAATCAAAGGCAAAAACACGCCTAAGGCACTGTATAAATCAGGGAAGAACTTATCCAGAACCATTTCGAGAATCTGGACCAAGGCAGCGATAACGCCGATGTAGGTCAACAAACCCAGAAAGCTAAGATCTACTTCCGGATAGCCGGCCCATGCCAGCGCACCCTCTTTTAACACGTGAGTGTAGATGAGGTTGTTTACCGGAACTGTCACTGCCAACACGACGATAACCGCAATTCCCAAGCCCATCGCGGCCTGTATTTTTTTGGATATCGCTAGGAAAGTACACATACCAAGGAAGAACGCCAAAGCCATATTTTCGACAAATACTGCTTTAACAAACAGGCTAATATAATGTTCCAACATCAGAACGCCTCCTTAACTTTGTGTGCCGACATTTTGTAATCCGCCGGCTCAACTTGCGCTTTCTTCCAGCCACGCAGTGCCCAGATAATGAAACCAATGATAAAAAATGCGCTAGGTGGCAAGAGTAATAAACCATTCGGTACGTACCAGCCGCCATCATTAACTGTCGCAAAAATTTCGACACCAAATAGCTTGCCTGCGCCCAGCAACTCGCGGAAGAAGGCGACTATCAGCAATATAACGGCATAACCTAAACCGTTACCGACGCCATCAAGAAAACTCATCGCTGGCGTATTCTGCATAGCGAATGCCTCAGCACGCCCCATTACGATACAGTTAGTAATGATCAGCCCGACAAAAACTGAAAGCTGCTTACTAATTTCATAAGCGAAAGCTCTCAGCACCTGGTCAACCACAATAACCAACGACGCAATAATCGTCATTTGCACAATAATACGGATAGATGAGGGTATCTGGCTCCGAATTGTCGCCACCGCAGCACTCGATAAGCCGGTAACGGCACAGACCGCCAAGCCCATAACGATGGATAACTCCATGCTAGTAGTTACCGCTAGCGCTGAACAAATACCAAGAATCTGAAGCGCGATCGGGTTGTTGGTAAAAACAGGTTCAAAAAGGACCTTTTTTGCTGTTACATCACTCATTTCAAACCCCCTTTCGCATACGTTCTAGGTACTGCTGAAACCCATGTTCACCAGTCCAAAACTGCACTAAATTCGTCACACCACGACTCGTAAGCGTCGCGCCTGACAAACCATCAACTAAATGTACGGCGTCTTTACGTGTTTTATCGACAGCGCCTTTCACCAAGCGAATCTGTGGCTGCGGCTTACCATCCTCAACGTTAGACTTTTTCTTACCGCTCCAGCTACTCGCACCTGAGGTACCATCAAGCGTACCGGCCTGACCATCTAGGTCATACACTTTTTTGCCTGGCCAGATACCCTTCCAGCGAGGGTTGTCGACCTCACCGCCGAGCCCTGGTGTTTCTGCGTGCTCATAGAAACCAAAGCCGGCAATTGTGTTCGCATCCCCCTCTAAGGCCAGAAAGCCATGCAAGGTGGACCACAGACCATAACCGCTAACGGGCAAAATGATCGTTTCGACTTGGGAACCGTTCTGCACCAAGTACACCTTTGCATACTTCACACGGCGTTTAATGCTTGCAATGTCTTCGTCGCCGGGAATCGGCGCCGACAAGGCCGGGTCTTTAGCTGCTTTTCTCTGATCATAGGCCAGCGCAGTCTGCTTTCCGACTACGGAAGGTTCAACGTACTCTCCGGTATCCAGATCGACGATCCGCGCATCAATCGACGCAAAAGTCGATTCGATTTCAGCCGCAGACGCGCCCTCTTTCAACAATCCGGCAGCAGCCAATATGTTCGCCTTCAGGTTCAAAGCCTTATTTTTTTGCTGAATTGGCTTCAACAACACGACAGAGCTAGCAACCACTATTGAGCATACTATGCACAGCAGAAACGCTACCGTTACCGTTTTACTAATCGTTTCTTTATTAGACACGCGCTAACCTCCGCTTAATATTAGCCTGTACGACCAAGTGGTCGATGAAAGGCGCGAACAGATTGGCAAACAGAATCGCCAGCATCATACCTTCAGGGAAGGCCGGGTTTACGACACGAATCAACACCACCATCACGCCGATAAGCGCACCAAATACAAACTTGCCGGTATTTGTCATCGCGGCTGATACTGGGTCGGTTGCCATGAAAATCATGCCAAAGCAAAAGCCACCCATAATAAAGTGCCACCATGGTGTCACCGAAAACATCATATTGGTGTCCGAACCAATAAGATTAAATAACCAGGACATAGCTATCATGCCCCCCAGTACACCGGCGACAATACGCCACGAAGCGATCTTGGTGGCTAGCAACACCGCACCACCCAGCAAAATTGCCAGAGTAGACGTCTCTCCTATCGACCCCTGGATCGTACCGAAGAACGCGTTGGCTGCACCAACCTGAGCTTCCAGACCTTCTACACCCGATGCGGCTGCGATGCTCAGGGACGTCGGGCCACTGAAACCATCAATCGCCGTCCATACAGAGTCACCTGAAATCTCGGCCGGATAGGCGAAGAACAGAAATGCCCTCCCGGTTAAAGCAGGGTTAAGGAAGTTTTTACCCGTACCGCCAAAAATTTCCTTACCTACCACAACGCCAAAGGAGATACCCATTGCGACCTGCCAAAGTGGAATGTCGGGCGGTACGATTAAGGCAAAAAGAATAGACGTCACAAAGAAACCTTCGTTGACCTCGTGCCCTCTCACCATTGCAAACAATACTTCCCAGAACCCCCCAACAATAAATGTCACCGCATAGATGGGTAGAAAGTAAGCCGCCCCATAAGCCAGGTTATGAAGCCAGTTGCCTGCATCGTGGCCAATAAAAAACCAGCTGTGCCAATCGGTAGGCACTGTACCCAGACCTGCTGCAATTGCAGAATTAGCCTGAAAACCAACGTTCCACATACCAAAAAACATGGCAGGAAAGGTACACATCCACACGGTAATCATGATGCGCTTCAGATCTGCACCATCGCGTACGTGGGTGTTCGCCGTTGTCACACTGGATGGTGTGTAAAAAATGGTATCGGCAGCCTCATAAAGCGCATACCACTTCTCGTACTTGCCACC
>JBFJVR010000348.1:0-3564 GCA_041624095.1 Oleiphilaceae bacterium | reverse complement strand
GCAACTAAAGCTGACTTTGAAAGAGGTGTTGCCAGCGGGTTGTGGCAGTTCCGAAAACCGTTCTCGAATGTCATTCAGAATGGTTTTCGCATCCCTTTCGCTGGTGTTGGGTAACACGATGGCGAATTCCTCTCCGCCGTAGCGGCCGATATGGTCGGTCTTCCGCAGTCGCTGTTTTAGAAATAGCGACAGGCTCTTGAGTACGCGGTCTCCTATTGGATGACCGTAGTTGTCGTTGATTTTCTTAAAGTAATCGATATCGAGCATGGCAAATGTCAGGGCTTTGCCCGACTGCTCAGCTTTGGCGATTTCTAGTTCCAGCAAGTGCAGGGTGTGGGTATGATTGTAAAGGCCAGTCAGGCTGTCTCTTATCATCAAGGCGACTAGGGAACGTGCACGACGGCCGCGATTATGTATCGTTGTTGTCAGGTGCTTGGGGTCGATGGGCTTGGTCAGAAAGTCGTCGCCACCGAGGCTCATAGCGTGCAGTTGTTTGTTGACATCATCTTCGGCAGAAAGGTAGATGATGGGTACACTGTGGAATTTGTCCTGCTGGCGGATGACTCTGGCCAGTTCCATACCCGTGCAGCCTGGCATGTACATATCCATAATGATGATTTCGGGCTGAAATTTATCGAGGGCGACAAGAATTTGCATCGGGTCGGTAATGACATGTGGTTCCATCCCCGATTTCGCCAGAATATTTTCGATATACTTCGCCTGAGATTTTGAGTCGTCCACAATTAGTACCCGATACGGGTCCTGAGGGCTGGCATGGGTGTATTGTTCTATTTTTTCGATTAATTGGCCGGGGTCTACCGCGCGGTAGAAGAATTCTTCACCTCCTGTGCGCGAGGCCTCTAGCCGGGTTTCAATGTCGTCAAGCCTCTCGCTCACATATATGACTGGTATTGGGGACTCATGATTGGCTTGTATTTGCTTGATAATTTCGATGCCGTAGCCTTCGCCTTTCTCAAAATCGACATCGGCGACGATGGTTTCGGGTTTATCCTGTAGCGACGAGGCGATGAGGTCTTCGGCATTACTGAAGTTAATAGAGCGGAAGCCGAAAAACTCCAATTGATTAATAATGCGGTTGGCGTATTCGCTATTGTTCAAAGCCAGATAAATTGGTGTTCTTAAAAAAGTGCGCGGACCGCTTATCGCGCTTTCAGCTTCATCCTCAAGGGTGGCGTCGCTTTTACGCAGTGTACACTCGTTAAGTTTGGTGATTTCTTTTTCGAGCGCGTCCTGTTGAGAAGCGTCGGGAGGGCTGTTCTCATCAAAGCTTTTCACTAAGGCAAGAATTTGCTTTGCGCAATTACGCTGCCCTGTCATTTCAAAGCGCGCCGCAAAACGCTCAAGTTTTTCAGCAGCATCTAGTAGCTCGGGTAACCTCGACAGCTCAGACCAGTTGCTAAGGCGCCATTTTTGATAGGCCTCCAACACCACGCGTGCTTGGGTTGTGACGCGTTTGGCGAATAACTGTTTTAATTTTTCTCGTTGATTTTCCTGGGGCATCCAGTGTTCCTGACAGTCTGTTTTACTCTATGTCTAGTATGTATTTAGTAAATAAAGAGGCGTATTTTTTGTTAACTGCACCATAACATTATTGCTTACAATTTCTATCTGTCTATATTGTTTCTTATAGTTAGGGAATGTATGCCTCTGTAATGTGGCCCATTTAGCACTGTTTGTTAGGCTTAGAATAGCGGGAGGGCCCCGCTTAAGCTGTAAAAAAATCGAAATAGGACGCGGAATGACGAGCTCGGAGATAACAAAAAAAGCAACGCTAAAGCAGTTGTTATTCTGGTTTATTGCCATCTTGCTGGTGTTGCTGATGGCGGGAAGTTTTGTGCTGAACATCATTACCACCCGTAGCTACCTGCAGAATCAGTTGCAGTCACATGCTCAGGATGCTGCGACTTCCTTGGGTTTGTCTTTAAGTACCGCCATCGATGCGCGCGATATCGTTCAGGCAGAGCGAATGATCGACGCAATCTTTGACAGTGGCGATTATTTGAAAGTTGTTTATCGCGATGTACATAACCGTGCCGTTATCGAACGTGTTAACCAGACCCGCCTTGAGTCGGTGCCCGACTGGTTTGAGTCCTTGATTGAACTTGAAACGCCGTTTAAGACTGCTCAGGTTATGTCTGGTTGGACCCAGCTAGGCTTGGTCGAGGTAGTGAGTCATCCGGGTTATGCCTACATAGAGCTCTGGCAAACGATACAAACTCAGACGCTCTGGTATGGGGCCGTGTCGGTGCTCGCTTTTGTTTTAGTGCATGTGTTTGTATCTATGATACTGATGCCGCTGCGTCGAATAGAACGCCAAGCCTTTGATATGAGTAACCGGCGATTTGATTATCGCGCGCCCGAGCCGAATACCCGAGAGTTGGCCCGAGTGTCTCTGGCGATGAATGAAATGGCCGATACGCTGGGGCATATGTTTGAAGATCAGTTAAAGCTGATCGAAAGCCTGCGTGAGCAGTCCTTACTCGACTCTTTAACTGCGTTAAATAACCGTGAAGGTTTTGATCGTCGTTTGTGCGCCGAGCTGGAGTCGCAGCAAAGTGTTAGGCAGGGAGCGCTGGTGTTAATTAAGCTGAATGACTTCGGCGCGATTAATCAGGCGCAAGGAAGGGCGTTTGCGGACCAGCTGCTGAAAAGTGTAGGCAAAAAATTACATGCCCTGCTTTTGCAGCATGTGGGGAGTTTTGCCGCACGCAGAAACGGAGCGGACTTTAGTGTTTATTTCCCCGGTATTACTGGTGATACAGCTGATGAATTGGCGAACGAGATTCTGGCGACCCTGAACTCATTACCCGAGGTGAAGCAGCTGCTGCGCGATGACTTCATTTATTTAGGGGTCGCATGTGCCAAGCAGGATGATGATACGCGCTCGCTGCTGTCGAAAGCCGATATGGCTTTAACGCAAGCACAAAGTAAAGGCGTGTCTGCATGGCAGCGTTATGCTCATATGTCGCCAGAGGATGTGATGGATGAGGTTCGTCAAGCCAGCGAGTGGTCCGCCTTATTGCAACATAAGTTAGCGGAGCAGGCGCTTATTCTGCACCTGCAGCCGGTCATCAATCTGCACGACAAGAGTATTGCGTATCACCAAGTGCTTGCGCGGCTGGATATTGACGGCCAGTTGCTTTCTGCGGGCGTGTTTCTGCCGATGGCCGAGCGCTTCGGGCTGATGTCGAGATTTGACCAAATGGCGACAGAAAAAGTGCTTTCTATGCTCTCATCGGGGAGGTCGAGTGAGCGGTTTAGCGTCAGTCTTGCGGAAAGCTCCGTTGCCGATGTAGGGTTTATGCACTGGCTGGAAGGCATGCTCGAGACCCACCGGTCCGTTGCGTCGCAACTTATCTTCGAGGTGCCGGAGCACATACTTAATTTTAATGAAGTGGCCTTGCAGCGGCTTTGTGTGATGGCGGGTGATTTTGGGTTTGGTGTATCGGTCGAACGCTTTGGTGCGTCATCGGTCCCATTTGCTTACTTGCAGCGCATTGACCTGGTGTCGGTAAAGATTGATATCAGTTTTGTGCGTCATAT
>JBFJVR010000347.1:0-3564 GCA_041624095.1 Oleiphilaceae bacterium | reverse complement strand
GCTTCGCTCGACGTGATTTTCATATAGGCTGCGGTGTTTTTCACTACCGGTGGCAACAAGCGCACCCAAGCTTCTTCGACATTCACATCGGCCAAACTCGCGAAGGGCATGAATAAGGCCCCGAGCAGTATTGTGGTCTTTAAATATCCGTTTTTCATAACCGGTTTTCATACTCGTGTTGTTTGCGTTCAAATTGCTGCTGACGCAGCGCATAATCCTTTTCTGCCCCGCTAGGCCAACCCTGCAAGTTTTCTTCGATCAAGTGGGCCAAGGCTTCGATATGCTCGGCCGTATCATTCAGAGCGGGAATATACTCATAGCTTTCGCCGCCATTCTCCAAGAAGTAATCACGATTCTCAACAGCTATTTCTTCGATCGTTTCGAGACAGTCAGCAGAGAAGCCCGGACAAACTATCTGTACGCGCTTTACGCCCTTTGCCGGCAAGCCCATCAGGGTTTTATCGGTATACGGCTGCAACCATTCAGCTTTGCCGAAGCGCGACTGGAAGGTCACCATATAATCGTCATCATTCAAGCCCAGCTCCGCAGCCAAAAGGCGCGAGCTCACGTGACACTGACAGTAGTATGGATCACCCTGCTCCAAATAACGGCGCGGCACACCATGATAAGACATGAGCAGAAGCTCTGCCCTGCCATGCTGATCCCAATGCGCTCTCACCTGCGCGGCCAAAGCTTTAATATAGGGGGCGAAATCGTGATAACTATTCACGAAGCGCAGCGCGGGTAACCAGCGCCGTTGACGAAAATCTTCAGCCAGCGCATCGAAGCTTGAGGCTGTGGTTGAACCTGAATATTGCGGATACAAAGGTAAGACCAGCAAACGTCGAACCCCACTGTCGCACATCGACTGTATGGTTTGATCTATCGCCGGTTGGCCATAACGCATGGCAAATTCGACCACCAGCTCCTCTCCCCATTGCTTTCTAAGCCGGCTTTGCAAGGCCTTGCACTGGGCTTGAGTATGGAACATTAATGGCGAGCCCTGTTCGGTCCAGATACTGCGATAGGCTTCAGCCGAGCGCTTTGGCCTGATCCGCAAAATAACGAGGTGTAAAATCAACAGCCATAACAGCCGCGGTATTTCGACAACACGCGGATCCGATAGAAACTGCTTGAGGTAGCGTTTTAGCGCCCGCTTATCAGGCGCATCCGGTGTACCGAGGTTCGTAATCAGCACACCCGTCTTATCAGTCTGCTGGTGAGAAAAGTCCTTACTTCCTTTAAACGCCATCTTTTAGCCTATGATTTTATCTTGATCCAAAGCAGCCCCAGGTACTCGTGCCAGGCCTGCTCAGTTCGATATAAGGAGTAGCCCCGTGGCATCCAGTTGCGCCAGCTATACTTGAGGCTTCCGGCAGCAACAAAATTGGTCGGCGCCGCGACGGGGCTCAAACCCTGCAGCTCAAACAGCCGCATTGCCCGCGGCATATGCGTCGCCGAAGTAACCAATGCGAAACGCTGCCCCCTGAGCAGTGCTGACCAGGCGCGCGCTTCACTCACCGTATCGCGGGGCGCTTCCTGCAACTGCATGATTTCTCTGGGTACACCAAAATGTGCTGCAACACGCGCTAGCGCCTCCGCATGGCTAAGCTCGTCATCTGCCGCATAACCCGATAGTAACAGCCGGGCGCCAGGGTTCCGTTGCAGCACGGATATTCCTTCCATGAGTCGCGTAAGGGAGGTGGCCGACAATAGGCTGCTTATAGGTATTTGCTCGTCTGAAGCGTGGTATCCGCCTAGTACAACAACAAAATCTACGGCTTCACCATCGTAAGCCTGGTACTCTGCCTCTAAGGGTGCAGTTAACAATATAGATACGATCGGCGTCGACAAAGCCCACCAGCATGCTAATACCAGACCCAACAAACCCAGTGCGAGCTTTTTGCGGCCATAACGATAAAGCACGAGCCCAACAAGCAGCAAGGCAAAACCTAAAGGCAACGGCATAAGCAGCGTGCCCACTATTTTTTTTATGGTAAAAAGCATCGCTTACGCATTACTGCACGACAAAATTGGCTTCAGCGTATAATTCACCCGCTTCGTCTACCACCTTAACCCGCCAATCGCCCAGCATTTGAGCATTGATAAACTTACTTGAATAAGAACGTTGAAGTTTCACATTTACCGGAATTTTGACCCGTGCCTGGCGGACTTCGTTGCGATACCAGTCATGAAACAACAGCGTTCCTTTTAGGTCTTCCATCTCGGTAAACAAAATGACTTTGATGATACCGTCTTCGTTCATCGGCACGTGATAGTCGTAAAGCTCCACCGGCTCGCCGTTGATGAGTGTTTTCGTCAGGTCCGCGCGGGTAATGCCTACATGCAGCTTACTGACTGGCGATATCAGTGGTATCGGTTGGGTGCTGCTTACTGTTTCAGCCTCTCCTGGCTGCCAGTCTTCGGGCACAAGAGGGCTGGTCTTTGCTTCACTGCTAAGGCTGCCAGAAGGTGATTCGGCAAGTATGGCTTCATCACTACTAATCGCTTTGGCCACCTCAACCAATGATGCCGTGCTTTCAAGCGCGCTTAGCACTACACTCGAAGAATCAGCATTTTCGGCAAGGCTATGTGGCTCAGGCACCAAAACCATCGTTTCGGGCTTGTGAGATTCAGCAAACTCCGAACTCTCAACCACGGGCGGAAAAGGCAGCGCTTCAATTGTTTGCGGTGAGGCTTCAGGTTGCTCGCCACCACTAAACAACTTTACGACAAGCCATATCAGCAGCACTAGCGCAATTGCAACCATGGCTATTCGATCCCAACGAATTTCAGTTTCTTCGTAGGCTTCCGGAATCGCGTCCTGGTCAGGCAAAGGCCCGAGATTCAATTTATATTTTGCCACCTGCCACCCCGATTGACTTAAAGGTAAATACGCCGTGATACTGGCGTGCAATGAACATGTTACAAGCCTGCACCAGACTGAACCAACATTAGGTCGATGTCATAATACCCTTTTCTGCGCGCAATACGCAGAGCAGAATCGCCTTCTGCATCATAAAAATTAACATCCGCTCCCGCCGCAATCAATTGCTGCGAAAGCAAGATATTATTATCGGCCACCAAATGCATCAGCAATGAGCGCCCCTCTGCTATTACATCTACATCGGCACCAGCGTTAATCAACACTTTTACCGTCGTCAAATGCCCCTCGATAGCGGCAAGCGCCAATGCGCTATATCCTCTGGCATCGCGATAATCCAGCTCTGCGCTATTCACCAGCAAACTTTTAACCAAGCTATTATTGCCCCGCTGAGCGGCGATCATCAAGGCCGATGCTTCACCGGGTTTAAAACCCAGCCGCCAATCCGCGCCCGCAGAAAGTAGAAATTGACTAATCACTGCGTGCCCCGCTTTCATAGCCACCGAAAACGCCGTCCCCTGTGGCGATAAGGCATTTATTTTACTGCCCGACTCGAGCAGCGACTTAACAGCGATTCGATCACCGCGCTTTGCCGCGTCGACCAATGCATTGCTCTGTTCTATTTTATAGAGACTAAGGTCAAGTTGATCCAAACTTACCTCAGGAGGGGGAGGTGAAGC
>JBFJVR010000346.1:0-3565 GCA_041624095.1 Oleiphilaceae bacterium | reverse complement strand
TAACTCAGAGCCTAACTATAGTGAATGATGTTCTGTTTACCCAAGCTATTATGGTATGCATTTATCAAAATTCACTATGCAAAAACTAAAATTGACCTGATTTTCGCTTTGTATACACGTTTTGTCAGGGATATTTATCTCTGTTAAGTAGCGGAATTTTCGAGTTAAATATGAATAACGTTCTCTTTATTTGAGTTGTTTTGAAAGATAGCGCACTATTTGTACAGAATTTACGCTGATAAAACCTTTTAATCAGGGGTCTAAGGCTTCCACCGAAAAATAAATACAATGTGGAGATGGAGCATGTTATTGAACGGGTTTTGCCTGGGCAGCATTGCGGTCATATTTATGATTGTACTGCGAGACTTCAGACACCTGCCTATTGCCAGAATTTTCTTACTCTTGTTGCTCGCTGGCTCGGCGTTTTTGCTCAGGAACGTAGTTCCATCGCAGTGGCAGTGGCTGATGGGCGATATCATGACATTCTTGCCGGCGCTATTTTGGCTTCTCTGCCAAATGGGCTTTGCACGTAAGCCCGATTACTATTCCTTATGGTCAATATTGGCCGCATACAGCTGCTTGATTCCGATACTCGGCCGTCAATTAGGTGCGGATATGGATAACGCAGGGCTGCTGCATGCGCTGCTGTGGAGGTTCCCTCAGATTGCGGAATATCTGGTGATTATTCATGGTTTGTGGGTTGTGGTTGCGCATTGGGAAGACGACTTATTGGCTGGCCGCCGCCGTATGCGCGCGGTGCTGCTATGTACCGTGGGTATAACCGCCTTATGGGTGACACTTACTTTGAATACCGGTTATTTGTCTGAACTCAGCCTGCCGGTGGTGGTGAGTATTACGGCGCTGATTGGTGGCTATTCGCTGTTAAAGGGGCGCGAGGGCGTGTTGCTGGCACAATCTCTTCCATCAGTTGAAGATAAACGGGCCGATAAATCTGTGCCGGATGGCTTAGACGGAACCCACACCTGCCCGTTGACGCAAAAGCTGATGGAACTAATGGAAGGCGGCTATTACCGAACTGCGAAGCTGACGCTTAAAATGCTTGCTCAGGAGATGGGCTTGCCCGAATACAAAATGCGCTCGTTGATCAACGAAGCTTTCGATTACCGTAACTTCAATGACTATATTAACCATCTGCGTATTGCCGAAGCCAGTGCCAGGCTTGCAAGTGAGGCGGATACGCCGATCCAAAACATTGCTCTCGATGTGGGTTATCGAACACTGAGCTCATTTAATCGTGCGTTCCGTGAAATTCACGAGCAAACGCCGAGCGATTATCGCGCTCAGCATCTTATGTCTGTTTCAGGGCAGCCTCTTACAAGGGTCTAGGATTGCTTAGGCCTACTTTCGCTTAACAAGCGAATTCCTTTTAAAAACAAGCGTGTATGGTTTTTGCAAAGCGCCTTTCACCAATTGCACAGTCCAACATTCACTAATTGCATAGCGATTGTTGGTTTTGCACAACGACTTCTTTTGAGCTGAACAGCTGTGTTTCCTTAGAGTTTTAGTCCGTGCTGTAGCCGCGCCAAGTGCCGGCTGCCCGCAAAAAAATAACAACGACAAAGAGGGAATACGCCATGCCTACTAAAATAACGCGTTTGGATACTGCATTACTTTCGACACTCTACCGTTTACTCTGTCTAATGCTAGCAGCCACGGTGCTGTTGGCTGGCTGCAAAGTAACAATCAAGGGTGATGAAGATACAGAAGAACTTATCGAGAATGCACTTGATGGCGTTGTCATTAAGGATAAATCAGGCTCTGGGGGCTGTACTAGCCCAGCGACGACGACTTCTGGCTATGTGCTTCCTTGCGGCACGGTGCTTGTTTCGCCTGATGCGGCAGATGGCAGCGATATTACTGAAGCCCTTTTGCTCGCACTGTTTGATTTGCCTGACGATTCGGTTGTGCTGCTGCCAGAAGGTAGTTTCAGCGTCTCCGAATCGATTATTGTGCCTTCTGCAAACGGGCTGACGCTTACGGGCCATGGGATCGGTGCAACGACGCTAAACTTTTCCGGGTCGAGCGGTGATGATGGCATTCGTTTCGAAGGCGGCAATAATATCGTTATTCGCGATATGGCTGTGCTTGAAACCAACAAGAATGGCATTAAATCGGTAGGTGTCAACGGGATACACATGGCCTATACCTATGTAAATTGGGCCGGGGATCTAGAAACTGCAGACAGCGCCTATGGTCTGTATCCTGTCAACAGTGTCAACGTGCTTATAGAACACAACAAAACCAGTGGCTCACGCGACGCAGGCATCTATGTTGGACAGTCGCGCGACGTAGTCGTGCGCAATAATGTCGTTACGCGCAATATTGCCGGCATAGAAATCGAGAATACGCTTAATGCCGATGTGTATAACAATGTCGCGGCAGACAACACTGCCGGAATACTCGCCTTTGACTTCCCGAATTTGGAGCTCGCTTATGGCGGAAAGATCCGTATCTTCAATAACTTTGTGCAGGGCAACAATCGAGAAAACGTGGGTTTGGGCTCGGTTGGTATCGCGCCACCAGGCACAGGGGTTCTGGTTTTCGCCGTCAGCGACGTAGAAATCTACAACAATACTATTACCGATAATCGTACCTCTGCGCTGGCTGTGGCCAGCTACTTTATGAATGATGCCGATGTCGCAAATTACCCGGCAAACTATGGTGCTTCGATGACCGCAGGTTGGACGCCGATGGTCAAGAACGTCAATATGCACGACAACCTGATTGCTCGCAATGGAGCAAACCCGGGGGGCGTGCTGATCGCCGATGTGATTGCGGGCTACCTTTCGCCCTACAATGCGAGTGGCATGCCACAGGTGTTTCCGGCGGTTTTATATGGCGGCATAGGTGAGCTGTTATCTAACGCGGGAGCCTTGTCGCCTTTCAATGCCTTGCTGGGTCCCGAAGCGCTTGCTGATGGCGTCAATTATAACGCCTATGGCGCGAGCGACCTGATATGCGCCAACAATAATCTTATCGGTAACGACCCTTCCACTTACTATGATGTGAACACCGGACTGGTCTATGGGACCAATCCGGCAGATGGCTCAAACTGGGATGGCAGCGGAAACCCCGCAGCCAGTTTATTAATCGATTCACTTGCCAACAATACTTACCTGAATTGCACCTTGAATCGCCTTTCGGCGGCAAACGTGACGCTCAAAGGGAAGAACTATGGCTGTGATGGCGATGATATCGCTGAACAGGCTTGTTCTTTGTAGTTAATCCGCGAGTGCTTGGGTTGGTGATACGCCGGCCCTGAGCGCCGTTTAGTGCGACGCATAAAAGGATGTAAGACATGAGTATGTTAAATTTACGCTGGCTTAGCAGCCGAGCGCTCACCCTATTGTTCATTACCTTGCTGTTATCTGCCTGTAAAGTGGTCATTAAAAACGATGACAATGGCAAAGCCGGTAACACGCGGACCTGTGAAGGCAGCTCAAACTCGGTGAAGTGGGAGGCGCTGCTGACTGAAAATTGCCCGCAGTTGTCAGACTATAACTTGTTTCAGGACCAGCGTGACCCGACCGCAAATCCTAATGCC
>JBFJVR010000345.1:0-3576 GCA_041624095.1 Oleiphilaceae bacterium | reverse complement strand
TCCTTTAGCCATTAGTCGAACTGTCTTTTCTCGCTGTGCGTATTGTCAGATCGGCTAAATACAGGGCGCGTGTTAGTATCGTTTAATACACTCCCGAAACTCTCCAATTGTTAATTTAGCCTCGGTATATTTTCAGGTGGAGAATGCCTTGGCCTATGTTAATCTTGGCTCAGCACGTGCCCCCGTCAGTTTGCGTCTTACTATCGCTAACGAGAGGCGCTAGCAGTGCTACTTTTTTTGAAACTCTAGAGATATATTATGAATACGTTTTTGCTTCCTTTTTTCGTCCTTGTATTGTTATCGCCCCTTGCTTCTGCAGGTATTCTTGATGCGGTTAAATCCGCTGTTGCTCCCGCTGCGTCGAACACAGACCCGGCTCCTGAACCTGCTAGTGGTATGGCACAGGCAGGTGAATTGGCAATGGGTCTGATTCCTAGCCTGACGCAAAACCTCGGTGTGACTAATGATCAGGCAGGAGGCGGAGTTGGCGCCTTGATGCAGTTGGCTAAGAGTAATTTATCTGATGGTGAATTTGGCCAGGTTAGCTCGCAAGTACCAGGCATGGAGACCTTGTTGGCAGCCGCGCCTGCTTTGGGTGGCAAATCGTCTGCTTCGGGCTTGTCGGGCATGCTTTCTAATGTCGGCGGCATGGCGGCGGGCCTGAGTGGCTTGTCGAAAGTAACAGAACAGTTCGAGGCCTTGGGTTTGAGCCCCGACATGATCGCTCAATTTGCCCAGCTGATAGTGGGCTATTTTCAGGGTGGGGAAGGGAATACAGCAGCCCTTCTTGAGAAAGGCCTAGGCGCTGCTTTGGGCGCTTAATTAAACATGTCCTTAATTGAAACGGTCTCGGTCCAGTGTCCGCATTGTTGGGAGAGTATCGAGATCGTGGTCGATTGCAGCGTGTCTGAGCAGCAATACACCGAAGACTGTTTCGTGTGTTGTCGTCCGATCGTCTTGTCTATCAAGGTTGATCCTGGTGGTGTTCCCGAACTACTCGCCATGCGAGAGGACGACTGATTCAACAGATGGCGCTCCGATTGGAGCAGTCACCTTTGCCCGCGTTACTCTGTAAATAAAAGCAAAAAAGAAGAAAGGAAATTACCATGGACTTTGACTGGTTAACCTACAAGCTGATCGAAATCGGCGATATGTCTCTGACCACAGGCCAGCTTTGCGCCTTTATTGCGGTATTGGTGATAACGGTCGTAATTTCTAAGGTGATCCAGGCAGCACTCAAACGCATTCAGACTCACCAGCGTATGGTAAGCCAGGCGCAGGTGTATGCGATAAGTCGCTTTGTGCATTATGCAATTATGCTGTTCGGCTTTGTTATTGCCCTGTCGACCTTAGGCATTGATGTAAGTAAGGTGGCGTTGGTTGCCGGTGCGCTTGGTATCGGTATTGGTTTGGGCCTGCAGAACATCGTGAATAACTTCGTTTCGGGATTAGTGATTCTGTTAGAACGTTCACTTAAAGTAGGCGACTTCATTGAGCTAGGCTCTGGCCTGGTTGGCGAGGTTATTACAATTAACATGCGTGCTACCCTGATTCGGACAAATGACAATGTTGATATTTTGATTCCGAATGCAGACCTGATTGGCGGTATGGTGACGAACTGGACTCTGGAAGAAAATATCCGTCGCTTCCGTATTCCCTTCGGAGTTGCCTATGGCAGCGATAAAGAACTGGTTAGGAAAGCAGCCTTGGAAGCGGCCGATAATGTCAAATACACACTTAACACGCCGGGCCGTGAGCCAACAGTATGGATGGCTGGTTTTGGTGACAGCTCGCTGGACTTCGTGCTGGGTATCTGGGTGTCGCCAGAACAAGTGAAGCGGCCTACTGCTTTGACCTCCGACTATCTTTGGGCCATCGACGACGCCTTTAGAAAATACGGAATTGAAATACCCTTCCCACAACGTGACTTGCATTTGCGCAGCAGCCGCATTGGCAACGTGGCTAAGGCAGAGATCAGTGAGCAAGAGTGATTGCCAAGGCATGCTTGAAGATATAGAAGCAACGCTTACCTTGCGTAATGCGGATGTTCAGGATGCGGTTGAAATAGCCGCGCTATATAACTATTACATTGAGCATAGCTGTGCAACCTTTGAAGAAACGCCGCTGACGCCAGAACAGATGGGTAGCAGAATGGATGCGGTGGCAGCTAAACAACTGCCATGGATCGTTGCCGAGTGTGAGCAGGGTGTTGTCGGTTTTGCCTATGCTGCTTGGTTGAAGGACAGAACAGCCTATCGCTTTGCTGTTGAAACAACGATTTACCTCAAAAATGGTATTGCCAGCAAGGGACTGGGGACGCGGCTCTACGCCGAATTGTTCAAGGCCTTACGCGCACGAAATATCAGAACCGCGATTGGCATTATTGCCTTGCCGAATCAAGCCAGCGTAGCGCTACACGAGAAGTTTTGCATGACTAAGGCCGCCCACCTTAAGGAGGTGGGTTTCAAATTCAATACTTGGATCGACGTGGGCTATTGGCAGTGTTTGCTTTAGCCTGATTGCAGCTTAGGGTGATGCATGGAGTACGCGCTTTTAGTGCTGGCTTGCTGTCTCGACCGGGCATTGCGCAGAATTGATCATAATCTATAACCAAGGAGTTTATTGATGTACCTATGTAGTAAACAAATATCAGCCGCAGTTCTTTTTGCCGGTTTCAGTTCGTGCGCTCTGGCTGAGGCGCCAGCGATGCCATGGTCGGGTGATGCCGAATTAGGTGTTATGGTGACCAGCGGCAATACGGATACCCAAACGATCAGTGGCAAGCTGGATATTAGCAACGAAAAAGAGGTGTGGCGTCATAACTTGAAGCTAGCGGCTTTAAACAGTTCTGAGAATGATCAAACTTCGGCAGAGAAATATTCTGCGATGTGGAAAAGTGATTACAAATTAGGTGAGAAAAACTACCTTTTTGGATCGGCTCAATATGATGATGACCGATTTAGCGGTTACGATTATCAAGCCACGTTGGCGCTTGGTTATGGTCGCAGGGTTTTAGGTTCTGACTCGCAAACTCTGGATCTCGAAATAGGTCCGGGCTATAGGCGTAGTAAAGTAAGCACTACTGATCGTGTTAAAGAAGAAGCGGTCCTAAAACTAGCGGGTTTTTATCGCTACCAAATTAGTGACAGCTCTAAGTTCAAACAGGACCTGGTGTTTGATATTGGTGAAGACCAGACTATTTCCAAGTCTATTACAGCGGTGCAGGCGAAAGTAGCTGAGTCCCTGTCGATGAAGGTCTCGTACACATGGAAACATACCTCGGAAGTCCCTGCCGGACGAGCGAAAATAGAGCGAGAAACAGCACTTACCTTGGTGTATGCCATTTAGGGTTGGAAAACGGAAAACGCAAGAAGGAAAACGCAAGAAGGAAGACGTGAGAAGGGAGGCGTAAGAAGGTAGAAGTGAGAAGAGAGGCGTAAGAAGGGAGACGCCTTAAGCGCGAAGCGGGCGGTTAGCCGATTAAAATTTCATCTCGGTTTATCGCTCTTGCTTGCCGGGCCCGATGGGGTAAGCGAAAGCGGCCCCTCAACTAAGGGCTTCTTCGAAGACCACCTC
>JBFJVR010000344.1:0-3600 GCA_041624095.1 Oleiphilaceae bacterium | reverse complement strand
CTATGTCGGCCATGGTACGCGCCAATGGGCCGGTGCTGTTCATGTCCAGATAGCCCGTGTCATTGTTCGGCATGGGTGGCACGTGTCCGTCTTCTGCGTGGCCATTTTGCGTAGGTTTTAAACCAAATAGTCCACAATAATGTGCTGGGTTACGGATAGAACCACCGATATCGCTGCCTATCTCGAAGCTTGTCATTCCTGCTGCCACGGCGGCTGCACCGCCGCCCGTGCTGCCTCCAGGCACACGTTCCAGATTGTAAGGATTATTGCAGCGGGGGTAGAGCGGGCCGAAACATTGTGAGTCAGCAAGGAGCGTGGGTACGTTGGTTTTACCGATGATTACTGCACCTGCTTCTTTAAGCCGTGTGACGAGTATCGATTCTTCGTTCGGCAGGTAGGTTTTTAGCGGAGGATAGTTTACGGTCGTTTTAAAGCCCAGCATGTTAAAGGATTCTTTCACAGTAACCGGGACGCCATGCAAGGGCCCTTGCAGTTCACCGCGGCTGAGCTGATTGTCTAACTGTGCAGCCGAGGCAAGGGCTGCGTCATCGTTATACTGCACAATCGCGTTAATTTTGGGGTTTAGCGCTTCGCGTCGCTTAATAAAGCCCTGAACAAGTTCTTTGGAATTTACTTCTTTGTTTAGTATGTGTTGTGCCAGCTGGCTTGCGCTTTGGTAATACATAGGGGCACTCGCTTGTCATTGTTATAATTTCGGTGTTGCTGATGCCCGTCAGGCAGGGCCTTCAGCGTGCTTAAATCGTCCTAGTTTGATTGGTCAAACCTTACCAAGGAATTCGGCGGGTTAGTATATCTTTGTACATTACCCAGTCACCTATCAGGCTATAGAGCGGATACTCAAAAGTGGCGGGCCGGTTTTTCTCGAAGAAAAAGTGGCCTATCCACGCAAAACCATAACCGACAAGCGGGATGAGTAACAGGCTTAGGTAGGCTTCGCTTATTAATGCATAGGCGAGTATAAACAGTACCAGGGTGCTGCCGACAAAATGCAAGCGCCTGCAAGTCACATTGCTATGTTCTGCCAGGTAAAAGGGGTAGAAGTCAGCGAAGGTCTGGTAGCGTGTGGTGTTGTTGTCCATGATGCTGTCCCCTTAAAATGGTGAGCCCATCACCGTAAGTTTAGTCATTTACCGTTTTCTGCGCTGTATCGTAACGTGCTTCTTATCTGGTGTACTTGTTTATTCGTGCCATAAAGTTGTTTAATTGTGCCTTGGTGCGAGGCTGTGTGGAGTAAGAATTTAAGTGAGGTCATTAAAGGGCTCAGCACCGGTGATGCAACAGGGGGAATCATGAAGACGACTTCGGTCTGGTGGTTGAGCCAGATGGCCGCAACATTTAAGCGTTTAGGTCTACCAATTTTTGATCTGTTTACACATTCGGGGATCCCTTTCGATACCTTGATGGAAAGCGATAGACGCATCCCGCAAGATCGCGTGACAGACTTATGGACATTGGCGGAGCGCGCATCCGGGCAGGACCATATTGGTCTTTTGGTGGGCATGAACATGAGCATCGCCAGCTTCCCCGTTTTAGGTTATGCGATTTTAGGTGCGCGGGACCTCAGAGACGGGCTTGAACGCACGTTTCGATACCAGAAGATGATTGGCGAAAGCGCAGATATTCGTTTCAGCACCGCGCAGCAGGTCGCATGTTTGGAGTTTTATTTCAGTGGGGACGGGCAAGGTATTTGCTCGCATACCCTAGACGCTGCCGTCGCAGCGTCTGTTGGAATGATCAGGTTATTTCGTGGTGACAAGTGGTGCCCTTCAGGTGTCAGTTTGCTGCGCTCGGCACCTGTAAATATTGAAGCCTATCGTGATTACTTTGGTTGTGAACCAGTCTTTCGAGCTTCGAAGAATACCCTGACATTCTCAACGAGCGAGTTGCATGGTTCGTCAGCAACTTTGAACCACGAGTACGAGCTAGCTCCGGCGTTTAGCATAGAGCGCAAGTCCGAGTCGATGAGCGACGTGGTTAAACGAGAGCTGGTTAACCTGCTTCATGAACCTGAGTTAAGTCGTGGGCTGCTTGCGAAACGCCTGCGCCTCAGTACGCGAACCTTGCAGAGACAACTGCAAGCAGAGGGGCAGAGCTATCAGAGCTTGTTAAACGAAGTACGAAAGGCCAAAGCACTGGAGTACTTGGACAATGCCAAACTATCGCAAACGGAAGTGGCTTTTCTCTGCGGTTTTGCGGACCTCAGTACGTTTCATCATGCCTTCAGGCGCTGGTTTGGTAAGACCCCCGGCGCCTATCGCAACTCTCATCTGCTTTAGGAGCCGGTGCCAGAAAGCAGCTCTACCCCCAGGGGCTAGCTGCTCCTATAAACGCATTTGAGCCTCAAGCCACTGCGGCTTCCTGTGAGGCGAGATATTCGTCGTAGCTGCCCTGGAAGTCCACTAGACGCTTGTCCTTGATTTCAATGATGCGTGTAGCCAGGGAAGATACAAACTCCCGGTCATGACTGACGAAGATAAGCGTTCCCTCATAGTGTTCCAGCGCGAGGTTGAGTGCCTCGATCGATTCCATGTCGAGGTGGTTGGTTGGCTCATCCATTATTAGCACATTGGTTTCCTGCATCATCAGTTTGCCGAACAGCAGGCGGTTCTTTTCGCCCCCGGAACAGACGCGCACCTTTTTGTTAATGTCGTCGGCAGAGAACAGCAGTCGACCCAAGGTGCTGCGCACGATCTGCTCATCGTGCTCTGGTTTGCGCCATTGGCTCATCCAGTCAAAGAGGTTGATGTCAGACTCAAACTCCGCCCCACTATCCTGAGGGCAGTAGCCCAAGCTTGCATTTTCAGCCCATTGAATGGTGCCACCCTGAGCGCTGATTTCATTCATTAAACAGCGTAAAAAGGTTGTTTTACCCGCACCATTTTCACCAATTACAGCAAGGCGTGTACCCGCTTCAAGGATCATATCCCCACCCGAAAATAACTGTTCGCCATCAAAACCGTGGCTAAGCTTTTCGAGCACAACTGCCTGACGGTGCAGTTTTTTCTCTTGATTGAAGCGAATATAAGGCGTGACACGGCTCGAAGGCTTAATGTCGTCTAACTTGATTTTCTCGATCTGCTTCGCACGGGATGTTGCCTGCTTGGCTTTTGATGCGTTCGCAGAAAAGCGGCTTACAAACTGTTGTAGTTCAGCTATCTGGGCTTTCTTCTTGGCATTTTCGGACTGTAAGCGTTCTCGCGCTTGTGTCGATGCTGTCATGAAATCATCGTAGGTACCGGGATAAATTCGAAGCTCCCCGTAGTCGATATCGGCCATGTGGGTGCAAACAGCATTGAGGAAGTGACGGTCGTGCGAAATGATAATCATCGTACTCTTACGCTCGTTCAGTACGTCTTCCAGCCACCGGATGGTGTTGATATCCAAGTTGTTGGTTGGCTCATCGAGCAACAGTATATCGGGGTCAGAAAACAGCGCCTGCGCTAGCAATACCCTTAGTTTCCAGCCGGGTGCAACTTCACTCATCGGGCCAAAGTGGAGCGACTCCTCTATGCCGGCACCTAAGAGAATTTCACCGGCGCGACTTTCAGCCGTATAGCCGTCCATCTCAGCAAACTGGGT
>JBFJVR010000343.1:0-3601 GCA_041624095.1 Oleiphilaceae bacterium | reverse complement strand
GATGCTAGGGAAATCTTGCAACACAATCGTGACTTTGCCGTTATTCTCTTGGACGTTGTGATGGAAACTGATAGCGCTGGATTGGACCTAGCCCGAGACATTAGGGAAGAGCTTAAAATACGCGACACCCGCATCATCTTGCGCACCGGCCAACCTGGTTATGCCCCTGAACTCGAGACTATCGCTCGCTACGAGATAAACGATTATAAGGCGAAATCCGAGCTGACGCGCATCAAGCTGTTTACCTCCCTCACCTCGGCCATTCGCTCCTATTCCCAGATAAAGGCACTTGAGCTAAGCAAGAGTGGCCTGGAAAGCATCATCAAGGCATCCAAAGAACTGCTCTATCTGCGCGGATATGATGAGTTTGCTCAGGGCGTTATTACTCAGTTAACGGCGTTGCTTCATCTGCCCAAAGAAGGCATCGTATGTGTTAAGAAGTCTCGTTCGGACCCGCTTAGCGCTGGCGATTTGTACGTCATCGCCGCAGCGGGAAAGTTCTCTGCCTGCATTCGGCAGCCTCTTAGCACGCTCAACGACCCCAATATCGTCGATTCTATTTACCGCGCCGCAACAGATAAAAAACACCTGTTTTTCGACACCCACACCTGCCTTTACTTCGCGACACCGGACGAAGCAGAGATGATTGTCTACCTAAACGCGGGCACAGAAATCAGCTCCGAGGAACATCAGCTTCTAGAGTTATTTTCACACAACATTGCCGCATGCATCGACAACGTCACTTTACTCGAACAGCGACATGAATATGCATACAGGGATCAAATGCTAGGCCTCCCCAACCGCTTGTCTTTTCTTCAGGTGGTCGAAAAAGCCTTGCAAGACAAAGTGGAAGACCAACAAGTGGTGCTAATTGATATCGACCAGTTTGGCCCACTAAATGACACTATCGGAACCGAGAACGGCGATGTTTTGCTTAAGCAACTGGCAAAGCGTCTACGCCACCGCTTCCCTAATCACTTGGTGGCACGCATATCTGGCGACACCTTTGGCCTTCTGGGTGATCAAGAAAGCCTTCAACCAGAACACGTTCAGGCCGCTTTCGAAAAGCCCTTTCTTTGCAGCGGAGCAACTCATACCCTTAGCGGCACACAAGGCAGGGTGCTGTTACATAAGCAAAAAACTGCCACTGAGGTTATCGCTCAGGCCAACGTTGCGTTAAAACGGGCAAAACAGAGCCTCCGCGGCAGCTTTCAAAACTTTCATCGCGAAATGCTGCTCGAGACAGAAGAACGGGTTACCCTGCTTCAGAAACTTCGGCAAGCGTTTGATGATGGCAAGTTATACATGGTCTATCAGCCCAAGTTATCGCTGAGGGATGGTCAGCTTTGCGGCTTTGAGTCGCTGATGCGCTGGAAGGACGATGGCAAGTTCATACCGCCACTGGATTTTATACCCATCGCTGAATCATCTGGTCTCATCGTGTCACTCGGCGAATGGGCGCTGCAAACATCGCTCGAAGCCATTGGCAAACTACGCGCTAGTTGTGACCTCGACCTAAGCGTTGCAGTGAATGTCTCGGCGGTGCAACTTGCCCAGCCTGACTTCATAGCGATGCTCGACAAGAACATAAAGCATACTGGTACCGAATATAAGTGGTTGGAGCTCGAAATTACCGAGTCTTTCGCCATGGAGGATATGACCACTGTGCAAGCCCTGTTTCACGAGATTCGTGAACGAGGCGCGCGCATTAGTATCGATGACTTTGGCACCGGATTCTCTTCCTTGAGCTATCTGGAACAGCTTCAGGTTAACAGCCTGAAGATCGACAAAAGCTTTATTGACCGAATTACACCACAAAACCCTGACACCAGATTACCCAAAACCATTCTTCAACTTGGCCAAAGCCTGGCGCTCGAAGTCGTAGCCGAAGGTGTCGAAACGGCCTTTCAGGAAGCATGGTTAAAGGACAACGGCTGCCACTTTGCCCAAGGTTATTACTTCGAGCGCCCAATCGATCCTCAGAATATCGAAGTCTGGCTAGCCCGCCATCTGGAACAACGGGGCAGTGCTTCATGAAGCTTCGCCAGACTGTCAAAACCCTATCGCTGCTCACCCTCTTGTTGTCGGGCTGCAGCAGTGAAAACAACTGGAAGTTTGGCTTCATCTCCAGCTTGTCAGGCGGAAATTCAGACTTAGGCCACGCTACACGAAATGGTATGTTGCTTGCGGTAGAAGAGCGCAACCTACTAGGCGGCATTGATGGCCGGCAAATTGATGTGCTTATCAAAGATGACAAACTGGATCCTAAACGTGCTGCCGAGGCAGCCAGAGAGCTGATTGCAAAAAATGTAGAGGTCATTATCGGCCCCGCCACGAGCGCAATGGCAGAAGCAGTGATCGACATCATTAACGAAGCCCAATTGGTCACCATGGCGACCACCGTCACGTCAAACGACTTCAGCCACCTCGACGACTATTTCTTTCGGGTTCTAGCCCCAACCTCTGTTCACGCAGCGCTGTATGCGAAGTTCATCTTTAAGAACTTAGGTGCCAGTAACGTTAACCTTGCGTATGACCTCTCGAACAAAAGTTACACGATCAGCTGGCGTGATGACTTTATACACCAGTTTGAAGCACTCGGGGGTAAGGTTAATCAGGCGCTAGGCTACGAAACCGGCGACAGAAAAAGACTGGTAGAGATCTCCAAGAGACTGGTTATGGATAAGCCAGGCATGGTCATATTTATTACCAGCGCAGTTGACGCCGCACTGCTTGCAAAACTGGTACGCTCTATCGATGAAAGCGTCGCAATAGGTACTGCCGAGTGGGCCGGCACGGGGCGCTTGATTGAACTTGGAGGGCGCTACGTCGAGCAGGCCTATGTGCCTCAGTTTCTCGATCAGGAAAGCCAGGATCCTCTCTACTTGTCGTTTAAACAGCGCTATTACGAGCGTTTTAAAAGTGAACCGGGCTTTCCGAGCTTTATAAGCTACGAAGCAACAAGCATGGTTATAGAAGCTTTAAGCAAAAACCCCGACTCACGGGCGCTCCGTCAGACCTTAAAAAGTATGCGGATTTTCAGAGGCTCTCAAGGCAACATTTATTTTGATGAGTTCGGCGATGCGCTCAAAGCCAGCTACATGACGCAAATCATCAATGGCCGCTATCGTATACAGGAAAGCCCCTGATGACTCGCTACCGCCCCCTAGCCAGCGAACTGCTGCGCCAACTCGTTCTGGTCGCCGCAGTACCCGTGGTGATTACGGCGATTTTCTTCATCTGGCAGCTTTACCCTCAACTCAAACAGGACGTGGCAAATGAGCAACAGGCGCTCGCTCTGGTGATAGCGGAGCAAAGCTCACAATATATCGATACCGCAGAAGAGCAAGTGCAGTATTTCATCAAGACGATTAATCAATCAACCGGGCAAACATTAAGCGCAGACATCGATAACTTCGTTCAATCCAGCAGCTATTTCGATACGCTGTATATGCTCGACTATTTCGGCACTATTTCGCATATTGGTATTCGTGGCGCCCAAAAAGAGATTATTGACACGCTATATGTGGGCCTGGATATCTCGCAATCACAACTCTACCGAAACCCAGACAAACTCATCAGAAATAGCTGGTCAGGCGTG
>JBFJVR010000342.1:0-3610 GCA_041624095.1 Oleiphilaceae bacterium | reverse complement strand
CGGTAATACCTTCTTCTTGCATTTTCAGCCTTACCTTCATGGTCTCGAATAATTCACCAGCATTTGCGCTCATTGCTAATTCCTTGCTGACACATAACGCCCACGCCAAGGGCAGACAAATAAGCGCAGCGTTTTGGCTGTCCCGCCGCGCTTTTCAGCGGCTAATTGCGCTTGCTTGTTATATTTTTACTTCCTGCTCATAAAATACTTGGTAGCTCATTAAAGGCAAACATTTTGCTGAATCGTCTTGCCACTTTGGAACGGAAACCCTGACGCGAAAGCCCGACAAATTGGTTGCTATAAAAGGCAACAAATGAGCAACAAGACTTTTTGATAGGTTGACGTTTATTGTAGGACAAGACTCTTCATAAAAGTTAATACTACCGAGCGGAAATTTGCCTTCAAGAGTTTGTATTTTTTCTTCCTCGACAGAGTAAATATTTAGGTCAACTTTTGGGAATTCATAGTTCCCAAATTCGGAGGTCGCTGCTCCACAGAGCAGGAAAAACTGCATATTGCATCTGTCACCTTCCGCATTTTCAGCATCTACCCAATCTCGAATAGTTAACCCCTCAGGTCGAAGATCCAACCACTCGTGAGAGCACTCTTCTTCTAAAACCTCTGATAGCGGGGGATGATGTGGCACGTTACCCTCCAAAAATATAACGCCTCAAACACCGGCTTGGTGAAGTTGGCGGCTTTTTTGGAACAAAAAAGGTGACAGCTTTACCAAGTCCGAGTGCTTTAATTTGTTATAGCTTTTACTCATAGTGAGTCCACAGCCGAACAATTTTGACCGCTTTATCCTCTTCTAACACTTGGTAAACCAATCGATGTTGGATATTTATTCTTCGGGAGTATGCACCCGCCAAGTCACCAATTAGCTTTTCATAGGGCGGCGGCTTTTGATAAGGATCTTGCTCGATAAGTTGCAGCAATTCTTGAGCTTTATTTTTAAGCCCTGATGAGGCGAGTTTGCGAGCATCTTTTTGAGCCTGCTTGGTGTAGTAGAGCTTCCAGGTCACCAATCAAGCTCCTGATTGCACTCGTCGAGCCCAGCGTCCATTCCTTCACGGATGGACTCCCGCATACCAGGCACAGCCAGCAAGTTCAGGGTTTCGCTTATGGCGTTCCAGTCCTCTTCTGCCAGAAGGACTGCATTCCCCCTTTTCCCTGTAATAACAATAGGTTGATGGCTGGCAGATGCCTCGTCAATCAAGGCATAGAGCTTAGTGCGGGCTTCTGTAGCGTTAAGTGTGGTCATAAGTCACCTCCAAATAACAAAGCGTACGCCTAAGCGTACGTCGCGTCAACCAGCAGGCTATAACGCCCTGTGGCAGGGGCCGACAAAAAAGAGCAGCGTTTTGGCTGTCCCGCCGCGCTTCTCAGCGGCAACTGCCCGCCATTGTTATGTGTTTCAAGCGCCATTTAAAAACCTAATAGCCACGTAAAACAGCGCTGGAAAAAAGATTAGCCCACATATTGCGCTCAGTAACTCTTTTTTCCTCAACCCTCGGTCTGCTTTCTCTATATCTTCCTCGCTATGAATATGGCCGCAATGAGCGCAAGTGATATCCTCGCCTGATAGGCTATACCCGCATACCACGCAGCGCCTCCACCTGCGCGCAATGACACCAAATACTCCACTCATCAGAATCTACACATAACGCCGCTGACCTGGGGCAGGTCAAGATTAGGCATGTAACGCCATGCGGCAGGGGCAGGCAAAAAAGCGCAGCGTTTTGACTGTCCCGCCGCGCTTTTCAGCGGCAACTGCCTGCCATTGTTAGTGATTGATAACCGCATATGCGATTACTCCTATCGCACATAGAACAATAAGTATTCCTGATGCCGCCGCCCATGATCTTGCAAATGTCTCTGGCTCTCCAGCTTCGATTGTCGCAAGACCGAATTGAAATCGTCGCCCCGAAAGAAACCCAAAGATCACAGACAATCCGAAAGCTAGAAACGCTACCCCCAACTCAAGTGGCGTATTCGACCAAAATGACCAGTTTGTAACACCCGATGACCGTAAAAATGACAGGCCCATTATCAGGAAAAAAGCTGCTAAAAATGCACCGTAGAGCTTATGGAATGCGCCCTTCATGGAGATCACTAACGCCGCGCGCAAGGGCGGTTTACCCGGAGCGAAGCGGAGGGTAAAGCGTCCCAGCCCGGCAGCTTTTTGCCGGGCGATTGACGCGCCTTGTTAGGCGAGCCGATACTTGCCGCTACCGCCAGGCCCAGAACCGCGCCGAGCTTGTATTTTTGGTTTTGCCTTTTCATTGGCTTGCTTTTATCTCCTTTTAAGTAAGCCAGCTACACCCGCCGGACATCAAAGATTACCACGCTGACTGCTACACCTTTCCTGTTGCCTACGGAGCTCAGTAATCTCCGCATCAATCATGCTTTCAGGTTCAGTTTCTCCGTGTTCCGTGACCCTGATTTGTTCTTTTGCTTTTGCGCCTAACGTCGGCCGCACCGGCGAGCAAAGGCGACAGCCTTTGCGAGTCCAGCGCAGCTTACTGCGCGAGGGTGCCGGCCCTTGTTAGAGAGACAATACACCTTCTATACTCGCCGCATAACTATGTACCGGTTTTTAACACCCATACTCTTTGGTAGCGCAAACACTGCCAAAAGTAAAACCAAAATTCCAAGCCACGTGGCCACCTCGTTGTCCCAAAATTCAATAAACGAGTGAACCAGATAAAATGTAAGAATCATTAGCGCTGAGCGGACAAACAGTCCCGGCAAACGACAGCTGGGAGGATATTGAAGCTTCACACCACATCTTGGACATTCAAATACCGCGTCTGTGCGCCACTTGCTTGTCGTTTTCGCAGAATAATTCTCAAATTTTTTGTCACAGCATTCACATTGCAGGCCATGTATTGGCGGTGGAACGTAGACCATGGCTCTCTAACAGTTTTGTTATGACGACTCGCGCCTTATATCACTTTGGCCCCCTTATCAAGGAGCGGGTTTTAACGTTTATTGAAAAATTCCAGGAAATTCAATGATGTGACGACCTCGTTATTAGCGAGTGTCGGTCAAACGAAGACTAGTTCCCTTTATTTCTGCCAAGCATTCCTTTCTCTTGATCATATCGCGTTTTTTATAAAGTTCAATGAGTTAAGTGATTTCCCAATGTGTTAATGGGAAGTACTCTCTTGTTCACTGGTCTCCGCGACGCAGAAACAGCGACTGCTGTCAGTGTGGCAATGACGTTACGCCGGATTTGATCCCGCATCTGCTTTTGCAGATTGAATTAGTGCGGTGGTATATGGATTCTGAATCAAGTTCAGAATGACGATGTAGGGAGTTCAGTGTAACGGCGTGAGAACCCTGAGACGACGTAGGTAATTCCAGAATTGTGAGCTAGGGGTTCAGGATAACGGTTAGCCTCAACGGGGATGCGCGAAGAGTGACTGCTACGGACAATTCGGATGCTTTAGCGCAATCAGCTGACCAGATGATCGCAGAGTCACGCCGAGAATAAGCCCCCTGCCCAGACGTGCTTAAACGCGAGTTAGATGCACTAAACTTTCTAGGTGGTAGGTTTGCGGGAACATATCGGCCATTACGGCATCTGCCACTGCAAAACCGCCCT
>JBFJVR010000341.1:0-3629 GCA_041624095.1 Oleiphilaceae bacterium | reverse complement strand
GCTTGCGAGTGCACAGTTCTCAGGCCATGGACAATCGACTATTCTTACAATTTCTGGCATTGATTTATGTCAGTGAAATTCGTCAAATCACCAAAGTAGATGAAACGCTAAAATACTTGAGTGTGCGTGATGTGATGGAACAAATGGAAACGCTTTCGGAAGTAAGATATTCAGGCAAACGTAAAGGACTATTGACTGAAACTTCTCCATTACAGCGTCAAATTCTCGAAGCATTTGAAGTAATTCTAAAAACATAGTTACATCCAGCCGGATTTTAGCCCAAGTTTCTCATTTGCTTACTTTATATTCGATATTTTAGGGTATTTTGGGGCAATATATTACGTAAGTCGTTGATAAATCACTCCGCAGTCGTTTTGTAGTGCCTATTTAAAAGTATATTATTTGACATTTTGCCCTTCTCTATGGAAACTGGCATTGTGTTTTTTAGAACAAAGATGATTAAAGGAACTGCGCTGGTACAGCTGGTCGAGTCCTACCGAAATGCGCAGAGTCAGCCGCGGCAGCGTGTAATCGCTTCGCTGGGCGATGCTAGGCTTCCCGAGGATGAAAAACGTGCGATCGCCAAGGCAGTAAAGACTGCATTGAGTGGCCAAAGCGATTGGTTCGAAGAAGAAGAACTCTCAGCAGAAGCAGCGAGCTGGGTAGCTAGAATCCTAAAGTTGGCGCGTTGTTCCAAGGGTGGCAATGAAGCCGTAAAAGGTACGAGCGTAGACGGGGTTATGCTCGATCAGGTTCAGACGCAAAACGTGGTCCAGCTCGGCCCTGAGCTGGTGGCGTTAAAGGCATGGGAAGCACTGAAGCTGACGTCCTTACTGGAGGATCTGGGCATGAATGCCAGCGCAATTGCCACAGCCCAACTCATGGTCTCCAATCGTTTAATTGAACCCCTGAGCGAATGGGCACTGATCGAATGGTCTGAGCGCACCGCCTTGCCGGAGTTGCTGGGACTGCGGCTGACTAAGACCGGTAAAGATCGCCTCTACCGCACGGGCGATCAATTGCTCAAACATCGTGTAAAGATCGAGACGCAGTTGCGACAAAGGCAACTGGATCTCTTTAGCCTGGGGCGTAGCGTAATCCTGTATGATGTAACGAACACCCACTTTGAGGGCGTCTGCAGCAAGAATCCCAAAGCCCGTTATGGTAAGAACAAACAAAAGCGCAACGATTGTCCTCAGGTTGCCGTTGGCATGGCCTTCGATGAACACGGCCTGCCACTGGCGCATGAAGTCTTTGAAGGTAATATTGCCGATACCAAGACGCTGGTTGGCTTGTTGGATCGTCTGAAAATAAAAGATGAATGCCTAAAGCCGGTGGTTATTTTGGACGCGGGCTTTGCCTCCAAAGCAAACATCACGCTGCTCAAAGAGCGTGGTTATTCCTACCTGATCAACATCACCCGGGCAAGCCGCAGCAAGTATGCGGATAGTTTTGCCAACGAGTCGTTCGAAGCGCTGCCCGGACGCAGCCAGGAGAGTAAAGTCGAGGTCAAAAAAATCGATGATCCTGAGGATTCCGACAGTCACCTGGTGCTCTGCCGCAGCGCCCTGCGCGGCCAGAAAGAAGTCGCCATGCTCTCCAGGGCCGAAGCACGTTTCCTGGCAGACCTACAAGCACTCACGACACGCATTGAAAAAGGACAACTAAAGAAAGCTAGCAAAATTGAGCGTTCAATTGGATCTCTGAAAAAGAAACATCCAAAGGTGAACCGCTTCTATAAGCTCGAACTACGCGAGGGTGCCCTTTGTTCTGAGCGCAACGACGAGAAGATGCAGGAAGCACTCGGGTTGTGTGGGAACTATGTATTAAAAACTGACAAGACCCTTCCTGACGATCAACTATGGAAGTTGTATATGACACTATTACAGGCAGAATCAGGCTTCAGGATGCTGAAAAGCTCGCTGGGCCTGCGCCCTAATTATCATCAACTCGGAGAACGTGTGGACGCACATATCTTTATTAGTGTTCTGGCCTATCACCTGCTGATGTGGGTACGTCACCAACTGCAAGTCGCTGGTGATACGCGTGACTGGAGAACCATTCGCCGTTTATTGAGCACTCATAGCTTAGTTTCTACGATCTTACCACTCAAGGACGGACGTGTCCTTCAAATCCGAAAACCATCTGTACCCGATGCAGAGCAGGCACGCGTTTTCCAGCTACTGGGCATTGATTGGAAAGGAGAAGTGCCAAGCAAAAAAACGATGCTGAAACGATAACGACTTTGTAGTGCCTTTTAGCTCAATGTCCCCATTCTATGCATCTTCAGAGGATACTATGAGAAACTTGGGTTAGTCCAGAACACTGTAAACTCAAGAATCGCAGGCCCTTATCTGATTCTGGAGCAAATCTCTAAAAAACTCAAACTGGATCAATTGATCCGAAAATGTTTCAATGAAGATGCACAAATGATACAAAGTCTGGTCTATTTTCTAGTGTTTAATTGATTAAGTTTTCTATACTGTTTCTAAGCTGAGTTCCTTTTACTTCCCTCTTCCTCCATTTAAATGGTTCGGCGCCAGGGTTGTAGCTTTTAATGTATGCCTCAATCTTTTCTCTCAGTTGGCCTTTGTTAGCAAAGCTTGCATTGCGCAACACTTTCCGGGTGAAGATTCCAAACCAGATTTCAACCTGATTCAGCCAACTTGCCGAAGTGGGTGTAAAGTGAAAACAAACGTTACTATGCTTTGAGAGCCATTCCTCGTTTTTCTTATGAGTGCAGTAGTTGTCCAGAATAACATGTATTTCCGTTTCCGGTGCGTACTCACCGACCAGTTCATCCATAAATTCTATAAAGTCTTTTCGCTTCTTCTCTTCGGTGATCTTGCCGGTAACTTTGCCGGTGTGCACTTCCAGCGCCCCGAACAGGTTGAGCGTGCCGTGTCGTTTGTAGGTGCTTTGGTAAGCGCTTACGATTGTGCCGTTGCGCGTTTTCACAAAACCAGTCTTTCGTTCCAGTGCCTGCATGCTTGGTTTCTCATCAACACAGATGACTATAGCATTCAAAGGGGGCGCCAAATACAACCCGACAATATCAGCGGCCTTGGCAGCAAACTCCTTATCGGTCGAAATACACCAGGAACGTTGCCGTTGTAAATGGATGCCTTCTTTGCGCAGAACTGCCCATACCGAGTGCACGGAAACATCCAGTTCGCTTGCCAGGGAGGGCCCGTCCCAGCGTGCCAGGCCATTGGGAGGCTCCTTACCAAGCAGTTCAACCACTTGCTCTTTTAGAGGCTTCAGGTGTTTTGAAGGGCGTCCGCTGCGAGGAAGGTCGTTTAGTCCCAACATTCCAGACGTTCGGTAGCGCTCACGCCACTGAATGATTTTATTGGAATAGGTTGAGAGTTCAGCTGCTATTTCTTTAACCGCCAGCCCCTGGGAGCTTAGCAGTACCATCTTGGCTCGCTCGACGAGACTGTGCGGCATTGTCAGCGACTTTGCCCAACTTTCCAGTACTTCTCTATCGCCTGGAAACAATGTTATTTGAGGAGGTGGTTTTGGCATAAAAATCCACCTAAAATAATGTAGATCATTTTGTCAACTAAACACTAGCTAATTTTAAACGATGGATTTGGCAGGATACTTTTCACGCAATTTTTCTCGTG
>JBFJVR010000340.1:0-3631 GCA_041624095.1 Oleiphilaceae bacterium | reverse complement strand
TGGAAAAGATCACCCTGAGCCCCTCCAAGGGTGCTCTATTTCCCGCTAACCACCAGCACGAACTATCCGGAATTTCCGGATAGTTGCCGTCTGCGGCAGTATGTTCCAAAATGGAACATACTGAATCCTTGTCTAACTCATTGCTTTTAAAAATGTTACCAAGGTGCTTGGTAACGGCAGGGCGCTGGGTGCCAAAGATTTCGGCAATTTGTGCTTGGCTCAACCACAGCGTTTCCTGCTGGCTATCCAACCGTACCTCAACCTCGTGGCCGTCTTGCTGATAAATCAGTATTTCATTATGCATCATCACATTCCTTTGCAATGCTCATATTAGGCCGCCTGTCCGTCGGTGGCGGCTTTAGTCGCGCTCGCGCTTAGTTGGCCGGTGAAGGCTTTGTGGAGTAGGGATTTTTTGAGTTCGTCGAGGCTATTAATTTTTCTTGCGTACAACGATTCGAGCTGCTGCGTTTTCTTTGAAATGACATCTAGATCGTATACAAGTCGGGCTTGATCTTTAATCGGTGGGAAAGAAAGTCGTATATTTCGCAGGTCACGGATATTAATTTGCATTAATGCTGCGCCATAGGTTTGTGATTTTATTTGCTTCTGTACCTGCGGAGATAAAAATCCATAGTAAGCGAACTTGCTGTTGATCAACGTCGATTGAAATCGTATGGGGACGATGCCTCTTGTAACATTTGCTCCGACGAGCTCAGCAGACGCAATTGAAATGACACCAGTAGAGCCTCGGACGCACAAGAGTAAATCATCTTTTCTTAGTATTGTGCGGCTATAGGACTGTGATAGTGCAGGGTCAATTCTCTTTAAGCCCTTCAGAGTAATCATCATCTTAGTTAAGTCAGTAGGGCGGACTATAGGCAAGCCGTTTGCGAATTCGTTGCCGGGCTGAACAATACCATATGATAGAGAACAAGATGAATCGACGACCTCTTGTATTGAGCACTCGTTCCACTCGGGGCTGTTGGTGTTAAATATTGTCGATAAATAGCTCTCAAACAATTCGCGGGCATTTTTCAGGTTTCGCTCAGCATTGGCGCGAGCCTTGTCGATGTCGGCAAAGGCGCTGTCGAGTAGGGCGACTATGCGTTTTTGTTCTGAAACGCTGCTAGGAAAATAGAGTTCGAGGTCACTTAGCGATGAGTTGGAGATGACTGGTTGTGCGGTTTGTCGCGCCAAGCTACGTAAATTATGGTGATTTAGTAGGTAAGTTAAAAATGCGTTATCAAATTCGTATTTGTGGGCAACTATTTTAAATGCGTTATCAGTCAGCCAGACTTCATCTGTAATGTGTAAAGCATTTCCACAAAGGGCGCCAACGCGCCCAATAATCACATTGTCGCCAGATAGATTGTAATCGTTGTGATTCCCCGCGATACCATTGCCACCGAAAACGGGGAAGCGACCATTTATCATTTGTTTACTTGTTAAGTTGTCCCCGCTTTTAAGTTTGAAACAGTTTTTAAGCTTGGCACGAGTCCAGTCAGTCACGCCAGCAACTCCTGAATGCTTTCCAAAATTGCTTCGCTCTCGCTATCCAGCGCTATTATCTCAGCAATTATGTCTGCCGGTTCCCGTAGCGCCGTCTCTTTTTTGGCATTGGGGTTTTTAACCGATAAATCAGCTTCTGTGCCTTGGATAATATCGGTAAACGATACCGTCCAGGATTTCTCCGAGCTGGCGAAGGTCTTTTGCCGCGCTACAAACTCTGCCATATCGGCGTCATTGAGTGGGTTGGTTTTACCTAATGAGCGGCCGGGTTCGAGTTGGTAGTACCAGATTTTTTGGGTGGGCTCGCCCTTGGTAAAAAACAGCACCACGGTTTTTACGCCTGCGCCCAAAAATGTTTTGGCGGGGCAGTCGAGTATGGTGTGTAGGTTGCAGTTTTCTAGCAGCTCGCGGCGCAGGGCGACGGCGGCATTGTCGGTGTTTGATAAAAAGGTGTTCTTTATAACAATGGCGGCGCGGCCACCGGGCTTGAGCATTTTAATAAAGTGCTGCAAAAACAGAAATGCGGTTTCGCCGGTTTTTATGGGGAAGTTCTGTTGCACTTCTTTGCGTTCTTTGCCGCCAAAGGGTGGGTTGGCAAGGATGATGTCGTGCTGGTTACTGGGTTGAATGTCTTGTAGGTTCTCGCCAAGGGTGTTGGTGTGAACGACGTTGGGCGCCTCTATGCCATGCAAAATCATGTTCATAATGGCGATGACGTAGGCCAGTGACTTCTTCTCTTTGGCGTAAAAGGTCTTCTCTTGCAGGGTCTTTAGCGCGCTGGTCGACAGTTCTTTTTGCTCGCGACCGCCTTTACGCAGGTAGTCGTAGGCCTCGCATAAAAAGCCAGCCGAACCGGCAGCGCCGTCGTAAATGGTCTCGCCTATTTGTGGCTGAATCACGTCGATCATGGCGCGGATCAGAGGCCTTGGCGTGTAGTATTCACCGCCGTTGCGCCCAGCATTGCCCATGTTCTTGATCTTGGTTTCGTAAAGGTGGCTGAGTTCGTGCTTTTCCTGCTGGGAACGAAAGCGCAGCTCATCGACTTTCTCTAGTGCATCGCGTAGGGAGTAGCCGCTTTGAATTTTGTTTTTAATCTCGCCGAAAATCTCACCGATTTTGTATTCAATGGTGTCGGGGCCAGTGGCGCGCTGTTTAAAGCCCTTGAGATAGGGGAATAACTCACCGTCGACATAGTCCATTAAATCGTCGCCGGTCAGGGCGGTATTGTGGTCGAAGCTGCCGTTGGCGTCTTTCGGCGCGGCCCACGCACTCCAGCGGTGAGCTTCATCAATAATGTAGGGGTAGTCCTCGCCCATCATCTCGGCTTCCATGGCGCGTTCCTGCTCGAAATCGTCGAGGTATTTCAGAAACAGCATCCATGAGGTTTGCTCGGTGTAATCCAGCTCGCTAGAACAGCCCGCGTCTTTGTGCAGAATGTCGTCGATATTTTTGAAGGTTTGTTCAAACATAGGTCTATGGTGTCTCTGAGTCGTCCGTGACGATTCTACTCGTCTATTGGTTTTAGCTGAGATTTTGCCTGATATGGGGCGCTCTGTCTGGTTTTATTCCGGTGCGCGCAGGTAGGCGGGGGTGTCGTATAGGGAGTAATCACGCAGTTCCAATCGCCAATTACTGGCGTTCGGTTTGGCTGCCGTGCTCATTGGTTCTTGAAATATGTCTTGGTACACGGTTTCTAGGGTCTTTTTCGCACTTGAGTTGTCGATGAGGCCGACATAAACCCCAGCTTGGATGAAGCCCTCTAGGCGGTGGCGCTCGGTGGGTGACGCTTTGTAGCCTTCTTTGGACGCTAGGCACATCTGGGTGAAGCGTCTTTTAAGTTCATTGCTAAAGTCCTGCGGTGTCTTCATCTATTCTGATCCTTCATTATCGCGTTGTTTGACTGAAAGTTTGGGCTGTTGAGATTCCTAGTATTTCCCTAGTATGCGCCAGCGTGTTTTGCTGGCAAGAGTCGATGTCGCAACCTGCTAGCGGAGTAATCGTTGGTCGAAGCACTTCTCTGCTGTTTGGTGTCTACTTTGGCTAAGTAAGACATGCGAGCCAGGGCCCGTTGAGCTGAATATGGTGCGTCGCGTTTAACCAAATAGTAGCAGTTGGCCGGTAC
>JBFJVR010000339.1:0-3636 GCA_041624095.1 Oleiphilaceae bacterium | reverse complement strand
GCCCCGCCAAATATAGACGGGCCGTAGCCATGCAAATCGATCATCAATTAACCTTCCCGATCTTAAGGTCTAGCGAAACATTGAGAAAAACCGAAACACATGTTGGTAAAGGCATGTTCAAATAGTCCTCAGTCATATTCAATTCTCTCTGTGTCGCACTTAAACGGGCCATCAGCGATAGTTTTCGTGCGCGGATATCCATATCATGCAACGGCACCTCAACAACGGTTTGCGGTGCCTATCACTTGAGACTTCCACCTTCGCAGGAAATACGATTTCTTAGTTATTTGGCTGGTCAAAGCTGGCTGAAAACAACATTGTTATCATGTCGTTTTCAGCCAAGCTATTCACGTCTCACGTCTCACGTCTCACGTCTCACGTCTCACGTCTCACGTCTCACGTCTCACGTCTCACGTCTCACGTCTCACGTCTCACGTCTAAATCTTAATACTATAAGCAAAATACTTCTTCATGATCTCGTCGTAAGTGCCGTTCTCTTTTAGCTTCTTAAGCGCAGCGTTAAACTTCTCTGCCAGCTCGGTATCCCGTTTGCGGAACGCGACGGCAGCGGCTTCACCCAATTGGATTTTTGCACCAATCGTTTCGTAGCTCTCGTCTTTAAGAATGGTAGATTCGCCGACAGGGAAGTCGACAAACACCAGGTCGGTACGCCCTCCGTTTAAATCCAACACCATGTCGTCTGCAGTCGTATAGCGCTTAATATCGACGACGTCAGCGAAGGTTTCCGAAATGTATTTGTCTTGCACGGTGCCGCGTTGCACACCTACTTTCTTACCTTTTAGCGAGTCCTTGCTGGTGACATCAATCGACATCCCTTTTTTACCAAACCAGGCTGAAGGTGTGATGTAGTAACCATCTGAAAATAATACTTTTTTAGCCCGTTCTTCGGTAATCGACATAGACGACATGATTGCGTCGTATTTACGCGCGAGTAGGCCGGGGATGATGCCATCCCAAGCTTGTACAACCCACTCACACTTGGCTCCAATTTCTGCACATACGGCATTGCCTAAATCAATTTCAAAGCCAGTGAGTGAACCATCCGGGGCACGAAACTCAAAAGGCTCGTAAGGTACGTCTACCGCTATTTTGAGTTCACTGCCATCTTTGGCGAATAATGCGCTGCTTGTTGCTGCTAAGACGCAGGTTAGGGCGATCGCTAACTTTTTCATATCAATGCTCCAATCTTAGATTTTTAGTTTTCTTGTGGCTTCATCGTTTCTGCGTATAACGACTTCTAACTATGTTACGCTTCGCAGCCGCGAGTGAATGAGTGTTGCCATAACATTAGCCTCGGCAAAGCATGGTTAATATTGTGGCTGTAAAAACTGTTGTATGCGCTCTGAGTCCGGGTTGTCAAATACTTTGCTGGGCGTACCTTGCTCTTCGATTTTGCCTTCGTGAAGAAACACCACTTGGGAAGACACATCTTTAGCAAAGGCCATTTCGTGCGTAACCACGATCATGGTTCGCCCTTCTTCGGCTAAATCGCGCATCACCTTGAGTACTTCGCCTACCAGTTCAGGGTCGAGTGCCGAGGTGGGTTCGTCAAACAATAATACCTCGGGTTCCATTGCCAGCGCCCGAGCAATCGCCGCACGCTGTTTTTGCCCGCCAGACATCTGCGCAGGGTAGTAGTGCTTGCGCTCGTAAATCCCCACTTTATTAAGCAGGTTCTCGGCGCGTTCAATGGCTTCTTTTTTTGACAGGCCCAGCACATGTACGGGTGCCTCGATAATATTCTCGAGTATGGTCATATGAGACCAAAGATTAAACCCCTGAAACACCATCGAAAGTTGCGCACGCATCCGCTCGACCTGCTTGATATCTGCAGGGAGGCGTTCGCCATTTTTCTCGGTTTTGAATTTAATCGCTTCCCCGTGCAGACAAATGTCGCCCGAGGTGGGAATTTCAAGCAGGTTGATACAGCGCAGAAAGGTACTTTTACCCGAGCCGGATGAACCGATCATCGAAATAACATCGCCCTTTTGGGTTTCGAGCGACACGCCTTTCAGTACTTCGAGTTGATTAAAGCGTTTGTATAAGTCTTTGACCACAAGGGGCCGTTCTGCTGCCATCTTTAACTCCGAATTGCCTTACTCTGATTAATAAGCGATTTGCCTATACAGTAAATCGAATCAGTAAAACTGAAGCCTCGTTATAGTACAAGGCCTTACTCGTCGTGCACTTCAGCCAGAGTCAAGTTTGCCGTAGCGGCCTTAAGCAGTGAAACAAAACTCAGGTAAGTATGAGTGCCCGTAAACGAGTCACTCGATGGCGGAAGCTGGCAATTATTATAGTTATAAATTTTGCTTGTCATCGACCTTGTGGTTCTTCGCGGGTTTGAATGGGATTGCGCCTAAGTCTCGCCAATCGCGGGTCGAAATGCAATAAAAAATGCGTATTAGCCAATAATTGGCCAATAGTCTGTCAACTCTCCGTGGTCATAAAGCGCGATCGCCCCAAATTGCAGGAATACCGCTTCGCTTTGTGTGGGTCTCAAGAATATCCAATCGTCGGGCTTTAGCGGTACCGACTTGGAGCCATTTAGCATTTCCTGATTACTAGAGCGGCCATAGAGCGGGTTCACGCTGAGGCCTTTAGGCGATTCGGGATGTGCCTTCCAGTTACCGCCGTAGGTAAAAAATGCCTGCTGTCGATTTGGATTCCACCACGCCATTAGCGGGCCGATACTATCAATACCGGGAATCATAGTTGTGTCTAGCTGTTTGATGACTGGCGTTGCGATAAAACTGGCCGGGGAATGGGCCTCTAAACTGGCAAGGTCAAAATCCACAGGCTTAACCAGACAAGAGCCAACAGCCAGCTCAGTGGCGACTGAGTTGGCTTTTGTATGCAGGCGATAGCTTGGGCTGCCACCGCTGTTCAACGTGAGGTCATTTGGCAGCGAAGCACCAAAAAATGACTCGGCTGTGCGAATGCGTTGTTGGTAAATGGCCATCGCGTCGGTCAGATGTTTTTCCGCGCTGCCGGGAAGTTTGACGACATGAGGTTCGTAACCCATAAAGCCCCTGAAGCTTAACAGTGGGTCGCGATCAATGCGCTCCAGAATGGCAACTAAGCTTTGGTCGTCAGCGACACCCCCTCGGTGCAGCCCGACATCAAGTTCAATATTGATCCGCATTTTTTGCTTGAGTGAGTGCGCCAGCACCTGGTACTGAGCCAGTCGCTCAGGTGTGTCGATTAACCACTGTAGCTGCTCGGCCGGGTTAAATGCGCCCGCATTCAGAGGCCCTTGTTCGACACCAGTAGCGCCTGACTGAGCGTACAATTCACGATAGAAATAGTGCGCAGCGCTCACTGGCAGTGGTTTGCCCATCAGTACATCGGCATGGGGTATTTCCCTGCCAAGGGCAAGTAAGAACTGCTCGTTGAATAACATGAAGCGGCTTGTTTCTGCGCGTTCGGAAACGTGTTTCAACAGCGGGATCGACGGTAGCGACTTAGCAACAATCCGGTAATGAAAGTCGGGATACACATGGGCCTTTAGTGCGTCGATATTGGCGTTAAGCCGGGATTTGTCGATAAGCAAAACAGGTCGGCCGATATTGTTTTGCTTCAAGCTTGAAGTAAGCGCAGCGAAATAGGCGTTGT
>JBFJVR010000338.1:0-3646 GCA_041624095.1 Oleiphilaceae bacterium | reverse complement strand
ATATGGATGACCCGAAGTCCATCGGGCCGGCGATGGCGGTGGCACTGATAACAACTCTCTATGGTGCGATGTTGGCCAATATGGTGGCCCTACCTTTCGCCGATAAACTCAAACTGAGGATGAGCGAAGAAGAGATGATTAAGTCGATGGCTATTGATGCTGTGCTGGCAATTCAGGCAGGGCAAAATCCGCGCGTCATTGAGGGAATGCTGCGAACTTATTTGCCCGAAGGCAAACGAGAAACAGAAGAAGCGTAGTCATGGTCCTTGCTCAAAATTATTCAAATCATATGATCACCATTACCTTGTATCAGGGTACGTTTTAAATGAGTGATGAAGAACGGCAATGTGAGGAATGTGTCCCCGGCTTGCCCGCGTGGATGGGAACCTTTGCTGACTTAATGTCGCTGCTGATGTGTTTCTTCGTGTTGCTGCTTTCGTTCGCCGAGATGGATGTTCTCAAATTTAAGCGGCTTGCGGGTTCTATGAGGGACGCATTTGGTGTTCAGAACCAGCTAAACGTGAATGCTGTACCAAAAGGTACCAGTGTGATAGCCAAAGAGTTTTCCCCGGGTCGCCCTGACCCCACGCCCTTGCAAATGGTGATGCAGCAAACCACTGATGCCGACCAGCAAACGCTCGAAGTGTTATGCGAGGCTGAAATCGAAAAGGCTGTCGCACAGGCCTGTTCGGTGGAGCAAGAAGATGAAAGTCGGCAGCGTTCCCAGTTAAGTGAATTTGTGGCTAAAAAAATCGAACAGCTAAACGAAGAAGCAGAGTCTAAAGCCTTGGAAATGGCTGAAAAGCTTCAGGAAGAAGTAGCGAAAGATATGGTCGAAATAGAGACCAAGGGGCGAAAAATAGTTATTAGAGTGCAAGAAAAGGGCGCCTTTTCGTCTGGCTCTGCGGAGCTACAGGATGACTTTATTCCGGTGCTCGAAAAGCTGATTGATATTCTTGCTACCGTTGAAGGCGGGATTGCAATCGAAGGGCATACAGACGATGTTCCCATTGATACTCCGGCCTTTCCGTCGAATTGGGACTTGTCGTTGGCGCGAGCCTTAGAGGTTGCGCACGGACTGTTTGACGACGGCTTGGTTGATCAGAGTCGTTTTACCATAACGGGCTATGCCGACACCAAGCCGCTTGTGCCGAATGATACTCCCGAAAACAGAGCGAGTAATCGTCGGGTAGAGATCGTGCTGCAAGAGAAAACCGACGACGATGTACGAAAACAAATAAAAGAAGAAAGCAAGGAAATCGACTCCGGTAACACGTCTGAGCTGAATGACTTTTTTGAGTTGGATCCGGACGAAATATTTTAATTGGGGCAGTACGTGACAAACTATAAAATCAGCCAAGCGGCTCAGGGTGAAGCATGACAGATGGTCAGCATGAAAGGCGACGTTACTTCAGAGTTTCGGATCTGGTGGGTATGAACGACCGCTTTCTTTCAGATGGAGAAAGGGACCTAGCGCTCAATGCACAGCCCACCTCACTCAAGAGTGTCCTGTCCCAAATTGAAGAGCAGGTTACCGTCTCGCTGCTCGCGTTGAAAAACAGCCAGCCTGATATTTACCATATCCTCGATTTGTTCAACCAGAAAATCAACCTTGCTTTTGGTCATGGTGTCGCCGGTAACGAGGATCAAGGTGCTCAGGGTACTCGAGCCTGTCGAGTGAATCTCAGCGCCTGCGGCATTGCGTTTCCATGCCCAGAAGCCGCGCAGCTCAATCAGTATATGGTGCTGGAATTGACTCTGTACCCAAGTAATATGCGTTTGCAGATGGTTGCAGCGGTGATTTCGTGCGAACCAGCAGATTCCGAGTCCGCAAGTGATGATGCCTTTTTGATACGTGCAGACTTCGTCAACATTTCTGATGCAGATCAGGAATTACTGGTGCAGCATGTGATCAAACGGCAGGCGATACAGCTAAAAGAACGTCGCGAGCAAGCACAAGGCGGGGAATCTGGCGACGCCTGATTGCTTATTGGTTTTTCGGTTTAAAAAGTACGCTACTCTTCAGGCCCAAGGACCCCGGTTTTTATCGCGCGTGCTCTGGTTTACACCGAATGTAAGTGCGCTGCGTTCCTCTATGCTTTCCTCCGGTGCTGTAGTTGCTTTCGGTAAAACGAAAGCTGCCGGCCTCTACGGTTACGATGGTGCTCGCCCGGGTGCCGTAGGCGGGGCTTTGAATAAAAACTGACGATAGCAGTGTTTCCAGAGCCTTGCCGACGCCAGTATCCGGCAACTCATTTTCACTGGCCGTTTCTGTATTGCTCAATTTCTCGAGTAGGGTTTGCTCAAGAGCTTCGAGCTGTTGCGCCTCTCTTGCTTCTTTCATGGCACTTTTTGCAAAGCGTACTTTTGGCCAGCCGGTGTCGAGCAGGTGATTACTCAATCCATATATGCCAGGGCTTAGCACGCGCGGCTTATCGCTTGAACGGTTGTTTAGGTAAACCAGTTCTTTCCCATCGAATAATAAGGCGTTAAAGCCTGCATACTTATCAGCTTCCGAACTTAGTCGGCTAGCAAACTCGACAGCGCTTAGTGTCTCATTGAGAAAGTCGACAGGAATCTCTCCCCTTGAATGCAGGTAGCTTTGCTGGTCGATGGCTCGGTAATTTGTAATGGCAGCTAGTTTTCCATTTGAGGATGCGCCCAGCCATGTACCCCCTGCTTCGAGATCTTGTCCACCAAAGATATGGGGGTAGTCATCCCAAAAGTGCGCTTTTCTCGTTGGTCGGTGGTAATATTCGTCCCGATTCGATGCGAGTATAAGAGGCCTGGGTTGATCTGGCTGCCAGCTAAGGGTGATCAAACACATAATACGCTAGAGCTTCTCCTTCTGACTTGCTTTTGCAAAATTGTTGAAGTGACAATTTCAGGCTATAGGCTGATGATTCTTGCTATCATAGCACGCTTTTATTTGCTCTTAGGCAGGTGCGCGACTCGCCATCAGTTGATAATCAAAGTGAATTTTCCTCATGATTATAATGAGTTACTTATTGGCAGGTGTTTTTGCCGGGTTAGTTGCGGGCTTGTTAGGTGTCGGCGGTGGCATCGTTGTTGTGCCGGTGTTGATTCTGGCTTTCGAGGCGCAAGGTTTTGCTGAACAAATAATGACCCACATGGCGATAGGGACCTCGCTGGCGACGATTGTTTTTACCTCAGCCAGTTCGGTATTTCGTCATAACAAATTAAACGGGGTCGCGTGGCCGATGTTTTGGCCGCTGTGTTTGGGGATAGTGTTCGGGGCTATTGGCGGCGTTATCACTGTTGTTCAGCTGGATGGCGCGCTGTTAAAAAAGATGATCGGAGTGTTCGTTATTCTGGTAGCGATGAAAATGCTTTTTGTACCGGCCTTGGGTGGTAATCGAGCTCAGCCCGCCAAAACAATGCTGGCATTTGCGGGAACGCTAATTGGTTGGGTGTCTGCCATGTTCGGGATTGGCGGCGGCACCTTGTCGGTGCCGTTTCTGAGTCAATATCGAATGCAGATGAAGCAGATAGTGGGCACGTCGGCGGCCTGCGGCATACCCATTGCTGTGGTCGGTTCGCTAACCAATATGCTGGTTGGAGCAGGTGAGGCATCGCTGCCTACATGGAGTGTTGGATACGTCTACTTGCCGGCGCTGCTGGGCGT
>JBFJVR010000337.1:0-3657 GCA_041624095.1 Oleiphilaceae bacterium | reverse complement strand
TAGTAATTATGAAATCGACCTGTTTGTCGCGCTTTTGAAAGGTGCTTCAAGTATTTTGGGCGGTGTTGCGCTTGAAGAAAAATCCTTACGGGTGATTGCTGATCATATTAGGGCGAGTGTTTTTCTTATTGCTGATGGAGTTATGCCTTCTAACGAGGGGCGTGGCTATACCTTGCGTCGCATTATTCGTAGAGCGGTAAGGCATGGGAATAAGCTGGGAGCTTCCGAACCATTTTTCCATAAGTTAGTAGATGTTCTGGTTGAAGTGATGGGCGAGGCTTACCCCGATTTGGTGGCGGCAAAGGTTCAGGTGGAGAAAATTCTCTTGCAGGAAGAGCAGCAGTTCGCCAAGACTCTTGATAAAGGGATGCGGGTGTTGGAGCAGGATCTTGAGCGTTTAAGTGCTTCAGTGATACCGGGAGAAACTGTGTTTACGCTTTACGATACCTATGGTTTTCCTGTTGATCTAACGAATGACATCGCCCGGGAAAGAGGGTTAACGCTCGACTATGAGGGCTTTGAGCGATCGATGGAGGCGCAGCGTAATCGTGCTCGCGCTTCGAGCAAGTTTGGTGTTGATTATAACGATAGTTTGCAGATTGATGGTGAAACCACTTTTATTGGTTATGAGCATGTATCGTCTCAGGCGGAAGTGAGGTCTGTGCTTGTTGCCGGTGCTGAGTCCTCTGCGGCATCGGGTCAGGACTGTTTAGTTGTTCTGGATGTGACCCCGTTTTATGCCGAGTCGGGTGGTCAGGTTGGTGATACGGGAGAGTTGCGTTGGTCTGGCGGCCGCATGAAGGTAAGCGATACGCGAAAAGAGGGCAAAAACTTCATTCACGTAGGTACTGTGCTCGAAGGTGTGCTTGATAAAGGGCAGAAAGTTGACGCCTGTGTTGATGATGCGAAGCGCTCGGCAACTGCCTTAAATCATTCGGCAACGCATTTGTTGCACGCAGCTTTGCGTCAGGTTTTAGGTGAGCATGTAGTGCAAAAAGGCTCCTTGGTCGACAGCGAGCGCTTGAGGTTCGACTTTGCTCATTTTGAGGCCGTATCTGTCGCCCAGCTAGAAGAAATTACGGCTATGGTGAACCGACAAATACGGGCTAACACCCCAGTGTTGACCACGCTGACCGACATGAAGTCAGCCAAAGAAATGGGTGCAATGGCTTTGTTCGGTGAGAAGTACGGCGACGAAGTGCGCGTGTTGATGATGGGAGAAAACAGCTTTTCGGTTGAGTTGTGTGGCGGAACTCATGCCCAGAGAACGGGCGACATCGGCTCCTTGGTTATTGTTTCGGAGGCGGGAATTTCATCCGGCGTGCGACGTATCGAGGCGCTTAGCGGCGAATCCGCCGAAAAATGGGTGCGGGACATGGTGGGTCAGGTTCGGGATGCAGCTGAGGTCTTGAAGTGTAATCGCGACAATATCGCTGAAAAAGTTCAAGCTCAGTTGGATCGCACCAGGCAGCTAGAGAAGGAGCTACAAATGCTCAAGTCCAAGTTAGCGGCGAGTGCGGGTGCGGACTTGGCCCAAGAGGCTATTCAGTGTGGTGATGTCCAGGTGCTTGCGGCGCGCCTCGATGGAGTGGATCGCAAAGGTCTGTTAGATTCAGCTGATAAGCTGAAGAATCAATTAGGGGATGCCGTGGTGTTACTGCTGACGGTCGATGATGACGATAAGATCATGGTTGTCGCTAGTGTTACCAAGTCTGTTTCCAAGCGCTTTCCGGCGGGTGAGTTGGTCAAGGATGTTGCTTCAATACTAGGTGGAAAAGGGGGAGGACGACCCGATATGGCCCAGGGTGGGGGTGTCGAGCTGGCCGGGATTCCTAGCGCGCTAGAAAAGGTTCGGCAATGGGTCGAAAGTAAGTTATAATCGCGCGCTTTTTTGAATACATGTTCATTTTTTTAAAGTAGAACTCTGCAAGGATAAAGGCGTTCCAGATGGCGTTGTTGGTGCAAAAATTTGGTGGTACCTCGGTAGGTACGGTAGAGCGCATTGAGGCTGTGGCCGATAAAGTGAAGGCTTTCCGTGATCGGGGTGACGATGTTGTTGTGGTTGTTTCTGCAATGAGTGGTGAAACCAATCGCTTGATTTCTTTGGCAAGTGCCATTATGGACGAGCCTACGCCTCGTGAAATGGATGTGCTGGTATCTACAGGCGAGCAAGTGACCATCGCTTTGCTTAGCATGGCGCTCAATAAGCGAGGCTGTGAGGCGCGGTCCTATACAGGCGCGCAGGTCCATATTATGACTGACAGTAGTCATATGAAGGCGCGCATTGTGGAGATTGAAGAGAGTAAAATGCGTGCGGATCTTGCCGCAGGGCGTGTAATAGTTGTTGCTGGCTTTCAGGGTATCGACGAGTGTGGCAACATTACCACGCTTGGAAGAGGTGGGTCTGATACCACTGCGGTGGCTTTGGCGGCAGCTTTGAAAGCTGATGAATGCCAGATCTATACCGACGTCGACGGGGTGTATACGACTGACCCGAGAGTTGTTGAAAGTGCACGTCGCATGGATAAGGTCACTTTCGAAGAGATGATAGAAATGGCGAGTCTGGGCTCTAAAGTCTTGCAGATTCGTGCGGTAGAGTTTGCGGGAAAATATAACGTACCCCTGAGGGTTCTTTCGAGCTTTACGGATGGCCCTGGTACGCTGATAACAATAGAGGATGATGCTAGTATGGAGCAGCCATTAGTTTCAGGAATTGCCTTTAATAGAGATGAGGCCAAGCTAACCTTGCTGGGTGTTCCCGATATTCCGGGCATCGCTTCTAAAATATTGCGCCCGGTAAGCGAAGCCAATATAGAAGTAGACATGATTGTTCAGAATGTAGGGTTGGACAAGAAAACGGACTTTACCTTTACCGTTCATCGTAACGACTATAAGCGTGCTAAGGCTATTCTGGATGAAGTGTGTGCCTCTTTAGGTGCGAGTGAGGCGGTTGGTGACAATAATATCGCTAAAGTCTCGATTGTGGGTGTAGGTATGCGCTCGCATGCGGGTGTCGCGACCACCATGTTTGATGCCTTGTCTGAAGAAGGTATAAATATACAAATGATCTCTACATCGGAGATCAAAATTTCAGTCGTAATTGATGAAAAATATTTGGAATTAGCAGTAAGGACGTTGCATAGCGCTTTTGAGCTTAGTGAGGGGCATGTGTCTGTTGATGCATGATTTTACTGGTGATAAAGCTTCTTTGTTTGGTTGAACGGCTAAGAATGTTTGGGGTCAGGTTAATCTAATTTGCGCAGAATGCTTTATTTTTGTGATTTTTGGATAATACTCGTAGTACTAAATGCGAGTCTGAATTCGATCTTTGTTCAGGCGAATTTGTTTTGGATAGGTTGTACAAGATAAGGAGCTACTAATGCTTATATTGACTCGACGAGTAGGTGAAACACTTATGGTGGGTGACGATGTGACTGTCACTGTACTTGGTGTGAAAGGTAATCAGGTTCGCATCGGTGTAAATGCACCCAAAGATGTCTCTGTTCATCGTGAAGAAATTTACCAGCGAATTCAGAAAGAAAAGTCTGAAGCACAGCAGTCTGGCGAATAATTGAACGATCTGGTTGATTGCTAATCAGTTGAAAAAGATAGTTAAAAATAAATCGGCGCGGCACTTTGCAAATGCAAAAATTATGG
>JBFJVR010000336.1:0-3659 GCA_041624095.1 Oleiphilaceae bacterium | reverse complement strand
TGCTCGACGAGCCCTTTGCGGGCGTTGACCCTATTTCGGTGGGTGATATCAAGCAAATCGTCACCCACTTAAAAGATAAAGGTATTGGCGTCCTGATCACCGACCATAATGTCAGAGAAACCCTTGATATCTGTGAGAAAGCCTATATCGTAAGTGATGGACACATTATTGCTTCAGGCAGCGCCGAGGACATACTGGGCCACAAAAAAGTACGTGAAGTTTATCTTGGCGACGAGTTCAGAATATAGTCAGGTCTTGCGCCAACACGCTGCCGGCAAAAATCGTTCCGTTGTTAACGTAAATAAACGTTAATTTGTTTCACAGCTGAATAACTTGGCACTACACTATTCGTTATATTCAGCTCGCATCGCAAAAATGCAGATGTACACATAACACAATCAGCATGTATCAAAAGAATCAATCTATGGTGGTACGCACTCAATGGTAATGAAAGCATCGCTCCAGCTCAAAATGGGGCAACAGCTGACCATGACACCCCAGTTGCAACAGGCAATACGCTTACTGCAGCTTTCAACCCTTGATTTACAGCAGGAAATACAAGAAGCACTTGAGTCCAACCCGATGCTGGAGTTGATGGAAGATTCAGATGCGCGCGAATCAGTTTCACAGCAGGCAGAAGACAAACTTAATGGTAAAGAGCCCGAAACGGACTTTATCAACAACGAACCTCAAGAAAAAGCACTCGAGCAAAAGCAGGACGCAATCAACGAATTGCACGAAAGTGAGTGAGAAGAATGGTCTGAAGCGATCCCGAATGACCTGCCTGTCGATACTGCATGGGACGACATCTACCCCACTAACACCCCCATCGGTTCGGTGTCATCCGACGAAGACAGCCCGGATTTCGAAAGCCGCAATTCTTCCAGTGAGACACTCCTCGACCACTTAAACTGGCAACTTAATTTAACCCCCATGTCGGACCGTGATCGCTACATAGCGATGTCCATTATCGATTCGATAGACAACGACGGTTATTTGTCGAGCACGATTGAAGACATTCATGAGGGCTTGTTTGACGAAGCAGATGAAGACCCGGTTGAAATGGACGAGGTGCAAGCCGTTCTAAAACGCGTGCAGCACTTTGATCCGCCCGGTGTAGCCGCCAAGGATCTACCTGAATGTCTGCTGTTACAGCTGCGTCAGCTCCCCGCAGATACACCCTGGCTACCCCAGGCCCGCTTGGTGATCAGTCATTATCTCAACCTATTGGCATCGCGGGACTACGCCCAGTTGATGCGCCGCAGCCGACTAAAAGAAAACGACCTGAAAGCGGTGATTCAGCTAATTCAATCACTGAACCCGAGACCCGGCGAAAGCGTGTATTCCAATGAGCCCGAATACATCGTGCCCGATGTCGTTGTCAAAAAGGTTAATGGTCGTTGGCGGGTAGAACTAAATCCGGAAATCGCACCTAAGATAAAGGTCAACAATAGTTACGCGGCCTATATCAAACGTGCCGACAGCAGCGCCGACAACACTTACATGAAAGACCAGCTGCAAGAAGCCAAATGGTTTATAAAAAGCCTGCAGAGCCGTAATGAAACATTGCTCAAAGTTGCCACCAAAATCGTAGCTCACCAGCAAGGCTTCCTGGACTATGGTGACGAAGCGATGAAACCGTTGATACTCCACGACATCGCGCAGTCAGTCGACATGCACGAATCAACAATTTCGCGCGTGACAACACAAAAATACATGCACACACCGCGTGGCATCTTCGAGTTGAAGTACTTTTTTTCCAGTCATGTCAGCACCGCTTCGGGAGGAGAATGCTCCTCTACGGCAATTCGTGCAATTATCAAAAAACTGATTTCGGCAGAAAATCCGAAAAAGCCTTTGAGTGATAGTAAGATTGCCAATATCCTCAAGGAACAAGGCGTAAACGTCGCAAGGAGGACCATTGCAAAGTACCGCGAAGCTATGTCTATCCCGCCATCCAACGAGCGGAAGAGACTGGTCTAGGGGAAAACTCAATATCACGAATTATTGGCTACTCGGTGTGCGATAAGTACCCGACATCACCAATAGAAACGGCCAGGTTGAGCGAAATTTGCCGCAACCAGGGCTTACTAAAAAAAGATAGGAGAAGATTATGCAATTAAACATCACGGGCCATCACGTTGATTTAACTGACGCCATGAAGGAATACGTTAGTAATAAATTGCAAAAGCTGGAGCGCCATATCGACGGAATTACAAACGTACAAGTCACCCTATCTGTAGAGAAACAAAGACAAATCGCTGAATGTACCCTGCACATTGCCGGAGCCGACATTCACGGCACCGCTGAAAACGAAGACATGTATGCCGCTATAGACCTTTTGGTAGACAAGCTTGATCGCCAGATCCTGAAACACAAGGAAAAACAGGTAGCGAGATCACATGGTGCAGCATCCCGATCATAACTAGCTACCGAGTAAAAGATGACCGAAGCTAACATTACTATTGAGTCCATTCTGTCTCCCGAGCTGACCCAGTGCGGTCTGCCCGGGAGCAGCAAAAAGAAAGTCCTCGAAGAAGTCGCACGGATGATTTCAACTCACTACCAAGAATTGGACGAGAATGACATTTTTGAGAACCTGGTTGCACGAGAACGCCTAGGCAGTACCGGCGTCGGCCAAGGTATCGCAATACCCCATAGCCGCTTGGAAAACTGCACTAAAGTCATTGGCTGCCTGTTCACACTTGCGGAAAAAGTCGCCTTCGATGCGATCGATAATGAACCCGTAGACATTCTTTTTGTGCTGCTTGTGCCTCAGGAGGCTACGAGCGAGCATCTGGAGCTACTTAGCCAAATTGCGGAGAAGTTTAACGACGCCGATTTTTGCTTGCGCCTACGCAACGCCCAAAGCGGGGCTGAACTATACAAAATAGTGACCAGCTAGCCCTCTATCTTACAGGTTTGGCATTGAGTTTATCGCTATGTTGGATAGGCTATTATCACAAACTGCAAAAGTGAGTCTGAGCTAAAATCCGGATCATCACTTGCTTCGTATATGTGTAAACCAAGTTTACTAGGTGTCGAACATGAAACTTATAATTGTCAGCGGCCGCTCCGGGTCCGGGAAGAGTACTGCCCTGCACGTACTTGAAGACCTTGGTTTTTATTGTATCGACAACCTTCCTGTCGGCTTGTTGCTCGAGCTTGGCAACCAATCGCGCAAAAGCAAAGATGAACGCCTAAACAAGGTAGCCGTCAGTATCGATGCGCGTAACCTGCAAAGCGGTATCGACAACTTCCCCGCGTTTTACGACGAATGCCAGGAACAAAACGTCGATATTGAAATTATCTTTCTCGATGCCGATAAGGACACACTCCTTAAGCGTTTCCATGCGACGCGACGCAAGCACCCATTAAGCAACTCAACACGTTCGCTCAAAGAAGCCATCGAACAGGAAGGCAAATTACTGGATCCTATTTCGACCAAGGCCGACCTTAATATTGATACCAGCCACCTTTCAATCTACGAGTTACGAGATCTGATCAAAGTTCGCGTTGCCGGTCGAAAGTCTCAAGAAATGGCCGTTCTGTTTCAGTCATTTGGCTTCAAACATGGCGTGCCCAATGATGCAGACTTCGTCTTCGACGTGCGCTGCCTGCCTAACCCTTATTGGGACCCCAATCTGCGCAACTTTAAC